>NZ_CALHQO010000469.1:0-16149 GCF_938036635.1 uncultured Leptotrichia sp. | reverse complement strand
TGGAACAAGTCTTTTATTTTATTAAATTCTAAGTTTGTATAGTTATCGAACAAGTGATTATTATTTATTTTATTTTCATTGGAATTCCAGAAACTACAAAATATACTTCATCTGCCTTTTCTGCAACAACCTGATTCATTTTTCCAGCAATTTCACGAAAATACCTTCCAAGAGGATAACTTGGAACAAGCCCCATTCCCAGTTCATTTGATACAATTATTACATTTTCAAAATTTTGACTGACTTTAAGAAGTTCATTTACTGAATTTTCGACATTTTTATTTAATTTTTCCACAATTTGAACATATAAATTTTTATCAAAATTATCCCAGTCAATATCTCTTTCTTCAAAAATTATATTAGTAACCATATTTGTAAGGCAGTCTACAAGCATGTTGTGCTGTATTTTATTATTATTTTTAAAAAAATCATTTAATGAAACTTCAAAATTTTTGTAAGTTTCGACGGTAACCCAATTGTTTTCACGTCTTTCTTTGTGTAGTCTCACCTTTTCCTTCATTTCCTCATCAAAGACAATTGAAGTTGCTAAATATACATTTTTTTGTTTTCCATTATTTAATTTTAGCAGCATTTCTTCTGCGAACTTGCTTTTTCCGCTTTTTGCTCCGCCAGTAACAAAAATTAATCCCATTTTTTCTCCTTTTCGTATTGATAATTTAGTAGTTTGATATTCAAAAAAAGAGAAAAATATATTGTTTAATTTCTCTCTTTTTCTGAAAAAATTTTAGTTAGTTTCTATTTTTTCTGCTTTCAATTACTTTTTGTGCCAAATCTCCCATTAATTCTTCGTATCTTATGAGTTTCATTTCAAAGTATCCACGTCCCTGCGTGATTGCCTTTAATTCGTTGGCATATTTGAAAGTTTCAGACATTGGAGCTTCGGCAGTAATTTTTTGTTTTGTTCCTTTGTGAGCTTCCATTCCCATTACTTTTCCACGTTTTTTGTTAATATCTCCTATTATATCTCCAATGTATTCTTCTGGAACGATGATTGTAAGCTCCATAATTGGTTCAAGCAATATAGGTTTTGCCTCAAGCATTCCTTTCTTGAAAGCCAAGTTTGCTGCAATTTTGAAGGCTAGTTCAGAGGAATCAACATCGTGATATGATCCGTCGTATAAAACTGCTTTTATGTTAGTTACAGGATAACCTGCCAGCACCCCTTCCTTAAGAGATTCCCTTAATCCTTTTTCTACCGCTGGAATATATGATTTTGGAACGCTTCCTCCTGTGATTGTTTCTTCAAAGACAAAATCTTCATCGTCGATATGTGAAAATTTAATTAATACATCTCCGTATTGTCCATGTCCTCCAGACTGTTTCTTATGTTTTCCCTGAACATCAGAAGTACCTTTAATTGTTTCCCTGTATGGAACTTTTAATTCTACAGTTTTTATTGTTATTCCGAATTTTGCTTTTAATTTTTCGATAACTGTGGCACAATGCAGCTCTCCTTGTACTCCGAGAATTGTCTGGTTTGTTTCAAGATTTCTGTGCCATCTGAATGCTGGATCTTCTTCCATTAGACGATTGAGTCCTAATGACATTTTTTCATCATCATTTTTATTTAGAGGCTCTATTGCCACAAATAACTGCGGTTTTGGAAAAGTTATATCCTTTAATGAAGTTTCTTTCTCACTTGCTGATAATGTATCAGAAGTACCTGTGCTGTTAAATTTTGAGAATACGACAATATCTCCTGCAATTCCTTTTTGAATTTCTTCCATTTTATTTGTTACAAATGTATTTATTTTCCCAATTTTTTCTTTCATTTTTTTATTAATGTTAAAAACATCGCTATCTTGCTTGATTTCGCCAGAATAAATTTTGGCATAAGAAACTTTTCCAAGGAAAGAATCTATAGTTGTCTTGAAAATCTGGCAAACGAACTCATTTTTTTCAGGCTGTATCTTTTGGTTATCAGAAGGCGATGGCAAAAAGTACTTTATAATATCAAAAGCTGTATGAAGTCCGATATTTTTTAAAGTTGAACCACAAATAACAGGAATTACTGAACAGTCGAGCACTCCCTGTCTAAGTCCCCGATGAATTTCAGATGTTGTAAATTCAATTCCATTAAAATATTTATCCATTAGTTCCTCATCTGTTTCTGCAACAGCTTCTAACAGCATTTCACGAATGGGATTAATCTGGTTGTCCATATCAGATGGCATATCTACAGTCTTGCACTCATTTTTTCCTTTATCAAACTCTCTTGCAAACATATCAACTACATTAATATGACCTCTAAATCCATCTCCTTTTCCCCAAGCCACATGAAATGGAGCAATTCGTTTTCCATATTTTTCTCTTAATTGTGAAAGGATCTTTTCATAGTCTGCCTTTTCATTGTCAATTTTGTTTACAAAGATAAATCGTGGAATATTTCTGCTGTCTGTAAGTTCCAGAGCCGTTTCAGTCCCAACTGTCAAATCAGTAGTCCCATCAACAATAATAATAGCTCCATCAACTGCCGCAAGTCCAGATTCAACTTCCCCAAAAAAATCACTATAGCCTGGAATATCTACAAAATTATATTTTGTCCCCTGATATTCTATGGCATGAAGGCTGAGAGAACTTGTAATCTTAGTATCATTTTCATTACCTGTAATACGACTGGCAAGCCCTGCTGTAAATTCCAGACCTTCCACCATATTACTTTTTCCAGAACCGCTATGTCCCAAAATACCAATGTTTCTAATGTTACTGCTATCATATATTCTCATAACATTTCCTCCCTATATATATTTCCATTTTTAACAAATTCTATCCTATATTAAATTTTAACTTGAAATTAGAAAAAATCAAGTTAATTTTCTTTATATTTAAAATGTATTTGCATTATATAATTGGATTTAGCATCAGACTGTTTTGTTTAGTGGTAGCTTTTACTATTTTTATTACACTTTTTCTTTTTTTGTGGGATTTTAAATATTTATCTTACAGTAAATATTTATCCCAGTAATTAAAATTAGCTATATAATGCCTGTTACCAAATTTCGGATTTTATTTCCAACTCCAAGACTTTTCTTTTTACTTGTCAGAAAATCGTAGTCGAACAAATAAAAGTTCTGCTGATTTAGTAAATTAGAAAGATATTTGCTATAGAATTTTTGAGATTTTAAGTTTTCAGTAAAATAGGATTTGTTTAAGTTTTTCTGTTTATTTGAATTATTTAGAGAAGATAAATCAATTTTTTAAGTAAAAAATTAAATAATGACACAACATTTCTGATTGAAGTTTTAATACCGATATGATAAAATTTTAGAAGAAAATAATATAAGAAAAAATTTTGAAAAATAGAGGTAAATTGATGAAAAAAGATAAAATTGGGTTTTTGATATTTCATATATTTTTTATTGCGTTTGTGCTGTTTTTGAAAAATGTAGTTACTTTTCAAAATGAGGCGCTGGAGATGAAATTTTTGGAATGTCTGCTTATGGGTGTTTATATTTATACGTTTTTTACGGCGAAAATTTATTTGGAGTGGCTAAATTCGTATATGATTTTTTTGTATACGCTGTTTTTGTTTAATTTTACAAGGATATTTCTGGATATTGTGAATTATAGGGAGTTTGGATGGGCTACGAAGTTTGCTAATTTTTATTTTTTTTATGATGTGAGAAATGAGATAATAAATGTTTTTCTGCTAGTATTACTATTTACGCATCTAGGATTTTTTATTGCGATTTCAAACGAGAAGATTAATGAAATTAGAAGCAGTGTTACGCTTGAAAGCAGAAGGCTGTTTACGAATGTCGGAATGGCTCTGTTTATAATTTCTTTGCCTGCTTTAGCCTACAAGATGTTTATTCAGCTAAGGGTTATTTTGCGGGCTGGATACGAGGCTTATTATACTGGAATTTTAAAGGGGGTTGATTATCCTGCATTTACAAAAGGCTCTGGTACAGTAATGACAATTGGATTTTTGATATTTTTAATTTCAATTCCATCTAAAAGAAAATTTTTGACAATTTCTTCACTTTATCTTATGGTAAAACTGCTGGATTCATTCAAGGGGGCAAGAGCAATATTTTTGACACAGCTTCTTTTTATAATGTGGTATTACGCAAAAGTCTATGGAATCAGGATAAAAGCTAAGACAATGGTAAAATTAGTAGGATTTACCGTGATTTTTTCACAAATTCTGGTGTCTGTGCGAAGTAAAAAAATATTCAGTCTGGATTTGGTAAACACAATTTTTAATTTTTTATTTTCTCAAGGAGTAAGTTATCTTGTGCTTGGCTACACAATCAATTTTAAGCACAGCATTGTAGGAAACGGAAGCTACCCCTACATCTTGCAGGGAATATTCGGCTTCAAGCCACAGTCGCTGGAAACGCTTGCCACAACCAACTCCATTGCGGATAAATTAACATATTACCTAAATTCAGGTGCTTATTTAAAAGGGGAAGGAATCGGCTCAAACTATATTGCAGAAATGTATGATTTAGGCTACTTCTGGTTAATTATAATCTCAATTCTGCTTGGAATTTTTATTATAAAATACGAAAAATATGTTGTAAAAAATAGATTTTTATTATTAACAAGCTATTACTTCATACCAAATTTATTTTATATCCCAAGAGGCTCATTCTTTGGGGAAGGTCTAATAAAAAATATGGCAATGCTAATAGCAGTTTATGTGATAATTTTCAGTTTTGACTACATGTATAGGAAAATTGCGGAAAAGAAGGAATTAATTTGATTTTTTAGGGAGTTGAATGGGATTGAATGAGAAAATTCAAGAGTTTAAAATGCTGTGGAGTGAAAAATTGATAAAGCTTGGAATAGCAATTTTTTTGATAGGATTAATAGTTTTTTTATTTAAAGGAAGTGAGATATTTAACCAGCTTTTTTTGATAATATTATTGGTTGGTGTAGTAGTTTTGTTAAAGATAAATTTTGAGTTTAATCGGAAAGTAGTAATTTTAAAAGATATTTTAGTTTATTATGAAGATGGAAGAGAATGCCATCGTGCAAAGATAACTGGAAGCAATATCAAAACGTACTATAAAGAAAAAAGAGCTTATAGAAGCAGGTACAAATGTAAGTATATGTCGATAAATAAATTTGAAATCCCTATTTATTCCCTTGGACTTAAAGCTAGTATAGAACTTGAGAAAGCAATATATGAAATTCAATATAAAAAAAATAACAAAGTAATAAAAAACAGATTATTTACAATTCCTAGGGAAAGATTAATTAAAGAAAAATTTGGAAATTTCATTGTCGATACAATCGTTACATTTTTATTGTTAATATTGGCAGCAGCTAATATAAATAATAGAGCATTCTTTTTAATTGCTTGTTTGGTAATTGTTAGTTTAAATGTATTTTCTCTAGTAAAATTAAATAAATTTACACCTAGAACTATAAAAATTACTAAAGATGTTATTATTATTGATAATGTAGAATACAACAAATCTGATATAAAAGAAATTAAAGTTACTAATTCAGACATAGTTACTTTAACAACGCTTTTTAAAACCAGAAGATTAAAAATAACAGGAAAATTTGGAAAAAGAATATTCATGTTGGGAGCTTGTCCAAATTCTGAATTTAAAAATTTCAGAAAAGATATGATTTATGAAAATTATGAAAGTCTTTATGAAGAAATAGTGAAATTTTGTATTAAAAATGAGATTGAGTATGAGTTGGCATAGAAAAATAGGAGTTTAACGTTGATGAAAGTAGAAAATATAAAAATAATAGACGGAATAAATGACAATAATAAAAGTGATATAGTCAAATGTACTAATGAAAAGGGAAAGGGCTTTCTTGAGCAATGGGCTGGAAAAAGTCTTGATTTTCCACTTACAGAAAGTCAGATTGATGATTTGAAAGATATTTATTCGATTTTTTGTGAGAATGAGTTTGTGGGGATTATTCAGAAAATAAGGAAGGAACACGATAATATCCATATTGGAAGATTTTTGATTAATCCTGAGCTTACTGGAAAGGGGCTTGGAAAAAGAGCTTTGATAGAGTTTATAAATTTAATTTTTCAAGATGAGGACGTGAATTCGATTACGTTAAATGTGTTCGATTATAATGCGGGGGCAAAGAAATTGTATGAGAAAGTTGGATTTGAAGTTGTGAATGTTACTGAAAATCCGATGAAAAAGTATATGATGATTATGAAAAAAGGTGAAAAATAGGAGAAAATAATGATAGAAAAAAAAATATATTATGTCTGGATTGGAAATGCCAAAAAGCCAGATATTTTTTATAAATGTCTGGAATCGTGGAAGAAAAATCTGCCTGATTTCGAAATAATAGAGATAAATGAGAAAAATTTTGATATGGAAAAACATCTTGCAAAAAATAGATTTTTTCGTGAATGTTACGAAAGAAGGCTTTGGGCGTATGTTTCGGATTATATGAGAGTGCATTTTATGTATGAAAATTCTGGAATTTATGTGGATACGGATATGGAAATAATTAAAGATTTGACACCGATTTTGGAAGGAAAAGATGAATTTTCTAAAAATGGGAAGATGAATTTTTTTATTGGCTATGAAGATGAAAAACATATAAGTGTTGGGATTTTTGGGACAACGAAACATAATGAGGTGTTAAAGGACATTAAAGATTTTTATGAAAATGACATTTGGAAAAAGCCAATTTGGACAATTCCTAAGATTTTTACATATACTTTTGAGAAAAAATATAATTTGAGCGAGAAAAGGGAAAATGCTTTGAAAAATGGGGAAATAGTTATTTTTCCGAAAGAATATTTTTATCCTTATGGATTTAAGGAAGTTTATTCTGATGATTGTATAAAACCTGAAACATACGGAATTCATTGGTGGAATGACAGCTGGAGCAGTTTGAAGGCTAGATTGTTTTTGGAAGCGAAGCATTTGTCAGGAGTAAAAAAAATGATTAAAAAGATAAGAATAATTGCGAGGTTTTATTTGAAGGAAAAGAGATAATAAGGATTATTTAGATAGAAATAAAAAAGTAAAAATAAAAAGGTTTGGTAGATACTAAAAAAAGTGATATAATTGAATGAAAAATTTGGAATAACAGATGAATTTTTATTAGAGAAACTGTTATTTTGAGAAAATAAAGAAAGATTAGGAGAAATATTGGAAAAATGAGTAATTTAAAAAAATTATTGTTGTCGCTTATGATTTGCGGGGCAACTGTTAGCTGGGCGAAAGAATTTAAAATAATGACATATAATATTTATGGAGGAAGACTTACGAATGGTCAGAAACTAGGTGAAAGCATTAAGCCGTATGAGCCTGATTTTGTGTCACTTCAGGAAGTTGACAAGTTTACGAAAAGAAGTAATTTTCGTGATATAACTTCTGATATTGCGAAAGTTCTTGGTTATGACTATTATTTCTTTAAGAAATCAAGAGATTATGATGGTGGAGAATATGGAATTTCATTTATTTCAAAATATCCGCTTGAGAAGATATATACCTATGAATTGCCGTCGGAAGGAGTAGAAAAAAGACAGCTTATAGTTGCTGAACTTTCTAAAAAGACTTTTGGGAAAAAGGTGCTGGTAATGAATACGCATTTGGACTTTAAGCAACAAATAAAGCCTGAAGAAATGGAGTCGCTGGACTTGCTTACAAAATTTTTTGGTAAAGATGATATAAAATTTTTGAGTGGAGATTTTAATTTTTTACCAACGACAAAATATTATGGAGAAATAACAAAAGGCTGGAGAGACACTTACATGGAATCTAATGTTGGTGGTGTAAGAACGCTTTCAGATCCACGTATTGACTATATTTTTGGAAGCCAGTCAAAAAAATGGAAGGTAAAATCAAGCTATTTTATTAATGATGCAACGCAGGACTGGACAAAATTGTCAGATCATCTTCCATATATGACAATTTTAGATATAAAATAAAAGAAAAAGGAGACATAGAGTATGAAAATTTCCCTTGTAATGCCGACAATTAATGTTACAACTGAACTTGATTTGTTCCTAAAAAGCCTAAAGGCACAGACTTATAAGGATTTTGAGCTGATTGTGGTGGATCAGAATGAAGGAAATGAAGTTTTTGAAATTGTGAAAGATTATGAAGAGGAATTTAAGATAAAATATGTAAGAAGTGATGAAAAAGGGCTAAGCTTGAACAGAAATAGAGGACTTATCTTGATGAAAGGTGAAGTTGTCGGATTTCCTGATGATGATTGTGAATATCGGCCTGATACACTTGAAAAAGTTGCAGAATTTTTTGAAAGAAAGAAAAATTATCAGATTTATTCGTGTCGTACACTTGAACGAGGAAAAGACTATGGAACAGGTGTTATGGAGAAAAAGGACATGGAAATAACGAAGGATAATGTGGATACGACTGTGAAATCCATAACTTTTTTTGTAAATTATGGTAAGGATGATATTGTCTTGTTTGATGAAAATCTAGGCGTTGGTGCAACTTTTGGAAGTGGGGAGGAAACAGACTATGTGCTGACATTGCTTCACAAAGGCTATAAGGGAAGATACTTTGCAAACGATATAATTTATCATCCAGCAAAAAAGGGAAACTATAACGATCTGGAACGTGCTTATAGATATGCATTGGGATTTGGAGCATTGGTAAAAAAGGAAGTAAAGGGCAGAAAAAACAGATTTTATATTCTGAAATACTGGAAACGGCAATTTAGAAGTTTTGCTGGAATGATTGTTACAAGAAACAGGGCCTATCATAGAGTTGTGATGAAGGGTAGAAAAATTGGATATACAAAATATAAAATTTAAAAATTAGGAGAAAAATATGGATAAGGTAAAATGCTTGATAAATATGATAATAGCTTATCTCATTTATCCATTTAACAAAGGAAAATTCAAAAATAGAAATATTTGGCTTGTGGGCGGAAATGCAGGAGAACTTTTTGTGGATAATGGACGTGCGATGTACGAGTATTTACGGTCAAGACAGCAGGAGGAAGTGTACTGGGTAATAAATAGAAATGCCAAGATTGCAAAAAAAATTCCAGGAGAAAAATTGATAAAAGGAAGTGTAAAAAGCTATCTGTATTTTATGAATGCAAAAGTTGCATTATTTTCCCACTCAATTTCTGCGGACATTGTCCCATACCTGTTTGTAGTGCCATTAATAAATAAATTTCATAAAAAAGTATTCAAAGTATTCCTGAATCATGGAACAGTAGGCTTTAAAGTCCGACAGGCAATGAATCCAAAAACAGCAAAAGTAGCAGAAGCACTTGTAAAATCTTATGATTTAAATATCTGTGATTCAGAATTTGAAAAAAAAGTAAAAACAGAAACTTGGTGGGAAGTGCCAAAGGAAACAGCAGTTATAACAGGCTACCCAAGATATGATAAATTATACAATCTAAAAATTACGGAAAAACAAATATTTTTCATGCCAACATGGAGAAACTGGCTAAAGTCAGAAAACTCAGAAAACCAAAAATTTGAAGATACAAAATATTTTCAAAATATTGCAAATTTAATTACAGACAAGAAATTAAATAACTATCTGGAAAAAAATGATATTAAATTAAACATTTATATTCATCAATTAATGCAAGATTATCTAAAAAACTTTGGAAATATAAAACTTGGAAAAAATATAAAAATACTCCCAAAAGAAGTAAACATAACTGAAGAACTGCAAAAATCAAAATTATTAATAACAGATTATTCAAGCGTAGCCTACGATTTTTACTATCTAAACAAGCCAATTATCTTCTTCCAGTTCGATAAACGTGAATACGAAGAAAAAGTCGGCTCTTATGTAGACTTAGACAAAGACTTGTTTGGAAAACAAGCCAAAACTGTAGAAAAATGCGTTGAAGAAATCATCGAAATCTCCGAAAATAATTTTCATTATGATAAGGAAATGAAGCAAAAGTCTGATAAGTTGAGAGAAAAGTTTTTGAAGTATGTGGATAAAGAGAATTGTGAGAGAGTTTATAAAATAATTTTGAAATATTTGGAGAAGAAAGAATAATGTATTCAAAAAATAAAATTAAATGGAAAATATTTGTATTTTTCTTATTGTTTTATATAATAAGTTACTCATCAGAAGTTTTTTTTATTAATAACAATGCTTTTGGTTTAACAGTAAAAACTGAAAAAGCAGAAAATGTGAAAATTACAGACAAAGAACTAGAAAATGATGAATTCTTAATTGTGGAAAATTTAAAAAAGTACTTTGAAAAAGAAATAAAGAATAAAAAGATAAAAAAAATACCGAAAAAAGATTTTCAGGTTCAAGGTTCGTTTCTGATAAAAATTAAATTTGTAGATATTGATGAAGCAATAGTAGAAATAGAGTCAAATGGATTTGAAGTTATAAATAGTGATCTTGTTAAATTAAAATATAGAAAAAAAGATAGAATATGGGAAAAAATATAAAATTGGAGAATTGAGTTTAAATTGGTTTAAGAAAATTTTTAATCAAATTGTCTATTATAATTGAACTAAGTTTGTCGTGATTTTTTGGAAATGAAATCGATTGTTTGAGCGAAGTTTTACGTAGCGAGTTTCGATTTTGTTTTCAAAAAATGCTTAGACGAGCGGGGATTAGTGCGTAGCACTTTCGCCAAAATTTTCAGATATTATAATTTGAAGAAATTGAAATAACTAATATTGCGAAATAAAAGGGGATGGCGACTGATCCCCTTTACGTTTAGAAAAAATAAAAGTATTGAGATAAATAAAAAAATAAATATTAATAAAAAATAATCTTTGTCAATTTTAAATACAATTATTAAGATAAATATTTAGAGTTAAAATTAAATTTTTTGATAAGGTTATCAAATTAAGAATAGTAAAAAAAATAATAAGTTGAAAGGAACATTTAAAAAATGAAAAATTATGACATAATTGTTGTTGGAGCGGGGCATGCTGGGGTGGAAGCTGCACTTGCTACGGCAAGACATGGACTGAAAACAGCGTTATTTACAATATATCTTGACAATATTGCGATGATGTCGTGTAATCCGTCAGTTGGGGGTCCTGGAAAAAGCCATCTGGTATCGGAACTTGGGATGCTTGGCGGGGAAATGGCAAGACATATTGACAATTATAACTTGCAGTTAAAGAACTTGAATCATACGAAGGGGCTGGCTTCACGGATTACAAGGGCTCAAGCTGATAAATACTGGTATAGGGTTAAAATGAGGGAAATTATCGAAAAGCAGGAAAATCTCGATTTGGTGCAGGGAATTGTTGTAGATTTGATTGTGGAAAATAAAAAGGTTATGGGAGTTGAAGATAATCTTGGGATAAAATATGGGGCAAAGGCTGTTGTTTTATGTACAGGAACGTTTTTAGGCGGAGAATATGTTATGGGGGATGTAAAATATTCGTCAGGGCGGCAAGGAGAGCCTGCAAGTGTAGATTTGCCTGATAGACTAGTGGAATATGGCTTTGAGCTGGATAGATACCAGACAGCCACTCCTCCGAGAATTGCCAAATCTTCAATTGATTTTTCTAAAATGGAAGAATTAAAGGGAGAAGATAAGCCACGATATTTTTCTTATGAAACAAAAAAAGAATATAATTCAACTTTACCAACTTGGCTTACATTCACAACACCTGAAACAATAAGAGTGGGACAGGAAATGCTTAAATATTCACCTATTGTTACTGGAATTGTAAGTACGAAGGGGCCACGACATTGTCCTTCACTTGATAGAAAGATTATGAACTTTCCAGAAAAAACAAATCATCAGATATTTCTGGAGCAGGAATCTATAGAATCAGATGAAATCTATATAAACGGATTTACAACAGCAATGCCGCCATTTGCACAGGAAGCGATGTTAAAAACAATCAGCGGGCTAGAAAATGCCAAAATTGTGCGTTATGGATATGCGGTGGAATATAACTTTGTACCTGCGTATCAGTTAAAATTAACTCTTGAAACAAAAGTTCTGGATGGACTTTACACAGCGGGAACTATTAATGGAACGAGTGGATATGAAGAAGCTGCCTGCCAAGGATTTATAGCGGGAGTGAATGCTGCGAGAAAAATTTTAGGGAAAAAGGAAATTGTGATTGACAGAAGTGAAGGATATATTGGGGTTTTGATTGATGATATAATAAATAAAAAAACACCAGAGCCTTATCGTGTATTGCCTTCAAGAGCTGAATACAGACTGACTTTGCGTCAAGACAACATTTTTATAAGACTTTTGGAAAAAGCGAAGGAAATTGGGTTATTAAATACTGAAAAATTAACAGAACTTGAAAATACGTGTCAGGAAATTGAAAACGAAATCGAAAGACTGAAGAGCATTACAGTTTATCCAACTAAGGAAAATAATGAAAAATTACTTGAAATTGTAGAAAAACAAAATCAATCTGAAAGTAAGGAAATTGAGAAAAATAGTAAAAATAGCATGAACAGCCCTGTTTCAGCTTTTGAATTTCTTGCAAGAAAAGAAATAAATTATGATAATTTAAGTGAATTTGTAGAAACTGTGGAATTATCGGATTTAGCGAAGGAACAAGTAGAAATAAATGCGAAATACAATGTGTTTATCGAAAGAGAAAAGGCACAGATTGAGAAATTTAAAAAACTGGAAAAAATGGTAATTCCAAAAGGGTTTGACTATGAAAGCGTAAAAGGGCTTAGCAATATTGCTATTTCTGGACTTATGTATGGACAGCCTGAAACAATTGGACAGGCTAGCAGAATTAGTGGAGTTACTTATAATGATATTTCTCTTTTGATTGCGATTTTGAAGGATTAATAAAATTAGTTTGTACTAAAATTTGAACAGAAGAGTTTTATTCTTAAATTCAGTTCTGATTAATTTTATTGTGATATTTGAAAATTTAGGAAGGAAAAAGAATGGAAAAAACAACAAAAGAAAAAAACAGCTTAGCAGATAACAAAAAAATTAGATTTGGCACAGAATCAATTCCAAAATTGTTAGTTTCACTTGCAGTGCCAGCAATTATTGCCAATCTTGTAAATGCACTTTATAATATTGTAGACCAGATTTTTATTGGGCAGAAAATTGGATTTTTGGGAAATGCGGCTACGAATGTGGCTTTTCCGCTTACGACAATTTGTCTTGCGATTGGGCTTATGACGGGAGTTGGGGCTGCGACGAACTTTAATCTGGAATTAGGTAGAAAACGTCCAAAAAGAGCCAAAAGTGTAGCAGGAACGGCAGTAACAATGCTTCTTTTAGGCGGAATTATATTATGCATATTGATTAATATCTTTTTAAAGCCTATGTTAACAGCATTCGGTGCGACAAATCAGATTTTTGACTATGCGATTGAATATACTCGAATTACATCTTTAGGAATACCATTTTTATTATTCTCAATAGGGGCAAATCCTTTGGTAAGAGCTGATGGAAATGCCTTTTATTCGATGCTTGCGATAGTTATTGGATCGCTTGTAAATACTATACTAGATCCGTTATTTATGTTTGGATTTGATATGGGAATGGATGGTGCGGCTTGGGCAACTGTAATTGGGCAGTTTGTATCAGCAGTTATGTTAGCTTTGTATTTTTTCAGATTTAAAAGCGTGAAATTTGAGTTAAGGGATTTTAAGATAAGAATACGGGAAATAGGGATTTTATTTGCATTGGGAACATCGCCTTTTATTTTTCAATGTTCTGCCTTAATTATTCAAATTGTAACAAATAATCTACTAAAGATATACGGGGCAAAATCCATTTATGGAAGTGAAATTCCGATTGCTGTTGCTGGAATTGTTATGAAAATAAATGTTATATTTATAGCGATTGTATTGGGACTGACACAGGGAGCACAGCCTATTGCAGGATACAACTATGGAGCAAGGAAATATACAAGAGTCCGTGAAATATTAAATTTGACATTAAAAGCTGCTTTTGTTATTTCAATAGTAGCATTTGCGATATTCCAAATTTTCCCTGTACAGATAATTTCTGTATTTGGAAGTGGAAGTGAACTTTACTTTAAATACGGAACAAAATATATGAGAATATTTTTATTTTTCATATTTTTAAATGGTATTCAAGGTGCAATTACATTGTTCTTAACATCAATTGGAAGGGCATTCCAAGGGGCTGTCCTATCGCTTGTAAGGCAGATTATATCATTATTGCCGCTACTTATAATTTTACCGTACTTTATGGGAGTTGATGGAATTATGTTTGCATTTCCAATAGCAGACTTGGTAGCATTTATTGTATCGGTAGTTATTTTGAAAAAAGAAATGAAAAGAATTCCAAAAAAAGATGAAGATGATTAAATAGATTGAAATAAAGGAGAAAAGAATTTAATGAAATTAATAGTGGGACTTGGAAATCCTGGAGAACAGTATAAATTAACAAGGCATAATATCGGTTTTATATTTATTGACGAATATTTGAAGGAAAATAATATAAATGACGTGAGAGAGAAGTTTAAGTCATTGTTTGTACAGACTACTTACAATGGAGACAAGATTTTTTATCAGAAGCCAACTACGTTTATGAATTTGAGTGGAGAAGCAGTTGGAGAAGCTGTCAGATTTTTTAAGATTGATCCGAAAACGGAGCTTTTTGTAATTTATGACGATATGGATATGCAGTTTGGAAAGCTGAAAATTAAGCAAAATGGAAGTGCAGGCGGACACAATGGGATAAAATCTATTATTTCCCATGTTGGAAATGAATTTGTGCGAATAAAATTTGGAATTGGAAAACCAAAGACGAAGGAAGAAACACTGGGATTTGTACTAGGAAAATTTTCGCCTGAGGAAAAGGAAGTTGTTAAAGATTCAAGAGAGAAAATATTTAACTTGATTGACGATATAAAAGATGATATGCGAATTTCAATGTTAATGAATAAATATAACACTAAATAAAAATGGAAAGGAATGGTTTAATGGGTAATGTTATTTTAAAATGCACTAATTTATCCAAAACTTATGATTTTGATAACGCATTAAATAATGTAAATTTATCAATAGAGAGCGGTAAAATTATTGGATTATTAGGACCAAATGGAAGTGGAAAAACAACTTTTATAAAGCTGTTAAATGGACTTCTAAAACCTACCGAAGGAGAAATTTTTATAGATGGAAAAAATCCAGGAGTAGAAACTAAAAAGATTGTTGCATATTTGCCCGATAAAAATTATTTGGATAATTCTAAGACAGTAAAGGCGATTTTACAGCTATTTGCAGACTTTTACGATGATTTTGACTTGGAAAGGGCACAAAATATGTTAAAAGATTTGGGAATTGATATAACAAGAAGATTTAAGTTGCTCTCAAAAGGAACGAAGGAAAAGGTTCAGTTAATACTGGTTATGTGCAGACGTGCCAAGTTATACCTGTTGGATGAGCCAATAGCAGGAGTTGATCCTGCGGCAAGGGATTATATTTTAAATACTGTTATAAAAAATTATAACAGGGAAGCAACAGTTATTATTTCCACACATTTAATAGCGGATGTGGAAAAGGTGCTGGATGAAGCAATTTTCATAAGAAAAGGAGAAATTTTACTTTATCAGGATGTGAAAAGTATAATAAATGAACATAATAAAACAGTTGATGAATACTTTAGGGAGGTGTTTAAATATTGAAAAATTTAGGTAAATTAATTAAATATGATTTTATGGATGCGAGCAAGCTGATAATACCATTTTATATTGGAATGGGAGTAATGGGAATTGTTATAAGAGTGTTTTGGTTCATTTTATTAAATGAGAAAATTGATGAAAGGGTAAGAATTTCTACAGGTGTTTTTCAGTTTATGTCGTATTTTGGCTATGTAATTGCAATTATTGGGATAATTTTGATGACTTATTACATTGTAATAATTCGTTATTATCATTCTATTTATGGAAATGAAGGGTACTTGACAAACACTCTTCCTATTGAAACATATGAAATAATTTTAGCAAAATTAATAACATTTATTAGTTGGTTTATTGTAAATGGAATTATAATATTTTTTACTTTCTGGTTCATTATTCCTTTGGAAGAAGTATTTAAGACAAATATATTTCGACCTGAAGCCTTTCGTGAAATAGAGATGATTTTACGTCATTCTGTAGGAACGACTCTAATTATCGGTATTATTTCATTGTTAGTTATGACAATTGAAAAAATATTATTTTTATTTCTTTGTGTAAGTATTGCAAATATGGTAAAGTCTTACAGAATATTGACTGGAGTTGGAGCA
>NZ_CALHQO010000468.1:0-2120 GCF_938036635.1 uncultured Leptotrichia sp. | reverse complement strand
CAACAGTAATTGACACTCCGTCAGCAGACTTTATCGAAGGATTGATAAAAGATGCACAAGAAAAAGGTGCAAAAGCATTGACTACAGTAAAAAGAGAAAAAAATTTAATAGGAAAGTTTAAAAAATGATAGATTACTAAATTAAATGATATTTTATAAAATTGCCAAAATATTTAAAATTGAATAAATAGATAAAATTGAGAATAAAAAAATAGGAGGGAAAAATGAATACACATAATGATTCAACAAAATATATATTTGTTACAGGTGGAGTTGTTTCATCGCTTGGAAAAGGAATTGTTGCTTCTTCTTTAGGAAGATTGCTAAAAGAGAGAGGATATAAGGTTACAATTCAGAAATTTGATCCATATATAAATGTGGATCCGGGAACTATGAGTCCTTATCAGCATGGAGAAGTTTTTGTTACAGAAGATGGAGCAGAAACTGACTTGGATTTGGGGCATTATGAGAGATTTATCAATGAGAATTTGACAAAGTATAATAATTTGACGACTGGAAAAATTATGTCAAAAATTATTGCGAAAGAGCGTCGTGGGGAATTTTTAGGAGGAACTGTGCAAACTGTGCCTCACATGACAGATGAAATTAAGTACAATGTTATAAAAGCTGCTGAGGAGAATAACTCTGATATTGTAATTACTGAGATTGGTGGGACAATTGGGGATATTGAAAGTGACCCGTTTATTGAAGCAATTCGTCAACTGAAAAGAGAAGTTGGAAGAGAAAATATTGCCTACATTCATGTAACATTATTGCCTTATTTAAAAGCAGCAGGAGAATTGAAGACAAAACCTACACAACATAGCGTAAAAATGCTTCAAGGACTTGGAATCTCGCCAGATGTGATTGTAGTGAGAAGTGAACATCCTGTTGATGAAAATATTAAGAAAAAAATCTCGCTTTTCTGTGATATTGATGAAGAGGCAGTAATTGAATCGCTTGATGCTAAAAGTCTTTACGAAATACCATTAACTATGGAAAAATTAGGGCTTGCCGATGTAATTTGTAAACATTTTAAAATAAAAAATGAAAAGCCGTTACTGACTGAATGGACTAAAATGGTAGAAAAATTCAAAAACCCTAAAAAGATTGTAAAAGTAGCAGTTGTTGGAAAATATATTGAATTAAAAGATGCTTATATCAGTATTCATGAATCAATCGAGCATGCTGGGTTTAATCTTGATACAAAAGTTGAAATTGATTATTTTAAGGCTGGAGAATTTGATGTGAAAAAACTGGCTGATTATGATGGAATTTTAGTGCCAGGTGGATTTGGTGACAGAGGAGTAGATGGAAAAGTTGAAGCGATAAAATTTGCAAGAGAAAATAACATTCCATTCTTTGGAATTTGTCTTGGAATGCAAATGGCTTGTGTGGAATTTGCAAGAAATGTACTTGGCTATAAAGATGCAACTTCGACAGAATTTGAAAAAGACACTTCATATCCAATTATAAGCCTTATGGAAGAACAAAAAGGTCTGAAAGATATGGGAGGGACAATGCGTCTTGGAGCATATCCATGTGTATTAAAAGACGATAGCTTGGCTGCAAATATATATGGAAAAACTGAAATAACTGAAAGACATAGACATAGATACGAATTTAATAATGCTTACAGGGAAGAATTTGAAAAAGCTGGAATGGATATTGTAGGATTATCTCCAGATGGAAATTATGTGGAAGTAATCGAAATAAAAAACCATCCATATTTTATAGCATCACAATACCATCCAGAATTTAAAAGCCGTCCAAATCGTCCACATCCATTGTTTACAGGCTGGATAAAAGCGGCATTAAAGAAACGAAGCGAAAAATAATAATAATTAATTGAAAAACAAATTAAGCAGGAAAATTTTTATTAATTAGGAGTTTTTCTGCTTTTTTATTTTGGAAATTTTGAATTAGTAAAATTGAAATTCTAGAAATGTAGGTGAAAGGAGACAGCCTACTTAAAATATAAACAAAATAAACTAACCATTTAATATAAACTTTTTCAATAAAGGATAAAAACCTAGTATTTCAAAATAATTAAAATATAATTTTTTTGTTTTAATAAACCGACGGAGCTTTTATTTGTTCAACTACGACTGTTTGACGACT
>NZ_CALHQO010000467.1:0-1521 GCF_938036635.1 uncultured Leptotrichia sp. | reverse complement strand
ATTGAAGCTTATTTCACAATTCTACAATATTCATATTTATGATTTTTATCTTCTCCTTGTGAACTATACTCATTATTTACCTTAAAACTTCCAGCATCCGCATAATCAATTCTTTCTCCAAGACAATAAACTTCTTTGTTATCTTTTACATAATACTCATTCAAAACTTTTATTTTATTAACATCCAATCCTTCCAATTTTCTCACTTTTTCAGAAAAATCAAAAGCCGAAATAAAATAAATATTATACTTGTCTTTTGCATAAAATCCATTTAGTCCTTTTACATCGCTAATTGCTTCAAAAGTCCCTGCATCATTAATTCCCTCTAATTTTTGTCCAATGTAATAAACATTCTTTTTATCTTTTAAAATAACATCAGTTATTGCTTTTACACTACTTGAATCTGAATTTTCAATTTTCTGTTCGCCAAAATAAATATAATTTTTATCTTTTCCATAATTTTCTGTCAATTCCTGAAAACTTGCCGCATCTGCTCCTTCGACTTTTAGATTGCCATGATTATTATTATAATAAACAATTTTGTCATCTTTTAGGTAATTTTTCTTTATAACTCTAAACTTATTCGGATTTACTGGTAATTTTTCTACTACAGTCGGCTTAGATACGTTGTAAATATCTATAAAATATACTCCTTTATCATTTTTTACATAATCATTTCTCTCACCAATTAAGGAAAAATTTTTCGGACTTATATTTAAAGGCTCATCAATATTATAAACATTATTGTCATCAACTTCCAAAAGTCCTATAATCGTTTTATCTTTTTGAACTGAATTTTCGCTAGGTGCTTTAAATAAGTTTTTACTTATACCCTTTACTTTTTTCCCTTCCGAATAGAAACTATTTTTATCTTTTGCATACCCAGTTTCCAGAACTTCAAAACTTGAAATATCCGCTCCCTTAATTTTCCTGTTTTCAAAATAGATGTTATTTTTATCCTTTGCATAAGAATATCCTAGTTCTTCAAACGTTTTAAAGTCAGCTCCTTTTATTTTTTGAGCATCATTCAATACATAATAAATTCCATTTTTATCTCCAATATAGCGAACACTATTTTTGTCAGGTGAATTAAATACTTTTAAAGTAGCAGAATCTATTCTTTTTCTCATATTTTCGTTTTCAATATCAATCTCATTTTCATCTTTCAGATAAATTCTATCTCCCATATTGTAAACAAAATTTTTATCCTTCGATATATTTCCTTTGACAACCACAAAACTTGCTAAATCAGCTTCATGTATTTCATTTTTCTCAAAAAAAATCCTATCCTTGTCCTTTCCGTATTCTCCGTTTATATCTTGAAAAGTATCCATATCTGCTGGAAAATACTGAATACCTAGTATTCTATAAAAATTTTCTTCCTTTTCTATTTCTCTAAAACTTTTTTTCACTTCTTCTAAATCAAAATCCAAATCATAATATTTTAATGCTTTTTCAACTTCATTTTCTAGAATACCAAAATATTCCGTATAATTATCACTCAAAACCGTATTCACTTTA
>NZ_CALHQO010000466.1:0-4700 GCF_938036635.1 uncultured Leptotrichia sp. | reverse complement strand
ATATACGCAGGCGCTACACCAAATCCCACTACATCAGACAGAGAATCAAGTTCCCAGTCTAATGTAGTAGAAAATTCTTTCATAAATGCAATTAAAATTCCTAAAAATAGTCCTAAAAACAGAGAACCAGCTATAACCAGCTTTTTATTCAATGCAGGTTTTGTTATGGAATTTACATATTTAACAACTGGATTTGAGTCATTTCTTAATAGACGATAATATGCCAATCTTGAAACTAACGTATCTGTTAATGAGTCTTTTGTAGTTCGTATGTCGATATTTTGTGTTAAAAAGCTGTATTGTTGCTCCAATAATTTTATTTGTGTATCCAAAAAGTTATTTTTTCTTTCAAGTAGATAGCCTTGTGCAAGTGCTGGGTACTCTTTTGCAAAATTTTCCCCTTCAGTTTTATTATTTGTAGTGAATTTTACTTTTACTGTTGGATCATTATTTTCAGACTGTGCTGTCAATCTTGTTGTCATTTCCTTAAAGAATTTATCCTCTGGCAAATTTACATTTCTCAAAGTTTTTGAATTTTTTTTCAAGTAAGAGTAAAAGTCAAAAGAATTTAATGAAGACTGTGAATTTTCTCCAATTTCAGTAAGGACTTTATCATTTCCATAAAGAGTAATGTCTGATTTAAAGGATTTGTTTACAAAGACAAAAGCTGTGGAAAGTATCACAACTATTATCGTAGTTAAGGCGATTAAAAATTTATTTTTATAAATGATCTTAATTATCATACTAGCGTCAATTGTTTGCTGATTTTTATTATCCATTTTATTTCCTTTCAAATTAAATTTATATCTTAATTCTATCAAAAAAAGTGTAAAATGACAATGGGGAATTTGAAAAAATGTAATTGGAAATTATTTTTTTGTATGTTATAAAAAAAATCATATTAGGAATCGGGGGAGTAAAAATGATTTACACAAAAGAAATATCAGCAGAAATGCAAAAAAAGTTTAGCAAAATTGCTTTTGAAAATGGAAAAAGTGAAAATGAATTTATTCTTGAACTGATAAGGGAGCAAATCGAAGATTATGAAGATGTGATTGTATTGGATAAAGCTATTGAGGAAAGTACAGGAGATTTTATTTCATTAGATGAGGTAATAAAGGAATTATAGACTTTTAGCTACAATTAATGACAAAAAAGTATTAATACATGTCTTTGAAATTGGACATAGAAGAGAGAAGTGTACAGGTAAAAAATTAAAGGTTATCTTGGAAAGCGGGGTAGCCTTTTTTATTGGAAATAAAAATTATAAAATAAACCGAAAGTATGATATAATTGGTTATAAATTTGAAAATATAAAGTAAGAAAGAAGGTTTTTAAATGTATATAAATCCAATTATTGAAGGAATTGAAATTTCTGATATTAGGAAAATTCATGAAAGGTTAGTAAATTATAAAAATGTGATAAATATGACAATTGGGGAGCCTGATATCGATGTTCCGCAGGAAGTGAAGGAAGCTGTGGCTTATCATGCCTTAAATAGCAGAATAAAATATTCTCCTGTGGGAGGGATGCCTGAATTAAGAGAAAAGATTGCCAAATACTATAATGAGCAGTTTTTGGGAAATTACAATGCTCAAAATGTTTTGGTAACAGTTGGTTCTACAGAGGGGCTTGCTTCGGTTTTGAAAACTATTTTGGCAAAAGATGATGAAGTGATTATTCCAACACCTGCATATGTGGGATACGAGCCATTGATTACGATTTCTGAAGCGAAAACTAAATTTGTTGATTTGGAAGAAAATAATTTTGTATTGACAAAAGAAATTTTAGAAAAAAATATTACTGATAAAACTAAATTAATAATTTTGACATATCCGAATAATCCATCTGGAATTACGCTTGCAGAAGAGGAAATGGTTAAAATTGTGAAATTTTTGAAGGAAAAAAAGATTTACTTGATAAGTGATGAAATTTATGCAGCGATTACTTTTGAGAAATTTACTTCCTTTGCAAAATTTTCTGATGAATTGAAGGAACAGCTAATTATAATTAATGGATTTTCAAAATCACATTCAATGACAGGCTACAGACTAGGCTATATTATTGCCGATGAAAAATTACAGAATCAAGTGAAGAAAGTGAGTCAGTACAACGTGACAAGTGCCTCAACATTGTCACAATATGGAGCAATTGCCGCTCTTGATAAATGTTCTGATACAGCGAAAATTTCTGAAATTTATAAAAATAGAGTGGAATATTTTGTAAATAGACTAGAAAAATTAGGTTTTGAATGTTTAAAACCTAAAGGAGCATTTTATGTTTTTGCAACTTATAAAAATATTGAGAAGTTTAAAAATATGAAATCATTTGATTTTGTTCTTGATTTATTGGAAAAAACGGAACTTGCGATTGTGCCTGGAATTACATTTCAAGTAGAGGGGTATGTGAGATTTTCGATTGTGCATGATATTTCAGTATTGGAAGAGGCTATAAAGAGGGTGGAAAAGTATATAAAAGAGAAGTAAAAATGATAATTTAGAAAATTGGAGAAATTAATGGAAAAAACGGAAAAGAAAAGTTTGAAAAAAGGAGACTTGATACAGTTAAAAATTGTAAATCTCGATACTAAGGGCAGAGCCTATGGATTTTTTGATGAAAATAAAATTTATGTGAATATTAATGCTGCAGAAAATCAAGTTGTTGAGGGAATTTTTGTAAAAAGACGGAGAAAGTATGAGCTGATACATTGCAAAATTATTGATTTTGCTGGGAGAAAAAATGCGATATATGATGATATTGAAAGACAAAATGGAGGCTGTAACTATCAGTATTATACCTATGATGAGCAGCTTGAAATAAAGGCAGGACATATAAAAAAAGAATTAGACAAGATTATTAAGTATGATTATATTTTTGAAGAGCCTGTCAGAAGTGTAAAGCCTGATAAATATAGAAACAAGATGGAATTTAGCTTTGGAAATGCTACAAAAGGAGGGCCTATAATTTTAGGGCTTCATAAGCAGAACAGTTTTCACGATATTGTGGAAGTTGATGGGTTAAAATTAATGGATGATAATTTTAATAAAATTTATGTTTTTTGTAATGAATTTTGTAAAAAGACAGGTTTTGACTTTTATCACAGACTTGATCATATAGGTTTTTTTAGAAATCTTGTAATTAGAAAAGCAGAATTTACAAAGCAGATTTTGGTAAATATTGCAACAACGACTCAAATTAGTGAAATGGAAAAGGAAAAATTTCAAAAAGAGTTTAAGGAAGGATTGTTAGCCTTAAATTTGGATGATAATTTTAAAATTATTGGAATTTTACACACATTTAATGATAATTTTTCGGATATGGTTATTTCCGAAAGTGAAACGATTTTGTATGGAGAACGTGATTTGACAGAGGAGATTTTTGGATTAAAATTTAAAATCAGTCCATACAGCTTTTTCCAGACAAATTCCCAGACAGTCGAAAAATTATATGGAAAAGTCTTAACATACCTTGAAGAAATTGAAAATATAAAAATTCACGAAGCAACAGTTTTTGACTTATTTAGCGGTACAGGTACAATTGGACAAATTGTTTCAAAAAAGGCAAAGCAGGTTTATGGAATCGAATTGGTGCCAGAAGCGGTAGAAAAGGCTAACGAAAATGCAAAATTAAACAATATCCAGAATGCACATTTTATCGCAGGAGATGTTTTTGCAAAATTAGATGAATTTGATAATAACGGAATTAAGCCAGATATTTTAATTTTGGATCCGCCACGTGCTGGTGTAGGTGAAAAAACTATCACAAAGCTGGTAAAATACAATACTGAAAATATAATTTATGTGTCTTGTAATCCAAAAACTTTGATGACAGATCTGATAAAGTTTGGGGAATTTGGATACAGGCTGGTTAGGTGTTCGGTGGTGGATATGTTCCCCATTACACCGCATTTGGAGGTTGTTTGCTTGCTGGAAAAAGTAGATGTTTAAAGGAGCTTAAAATAGATTGAGAAGAATGTAGATAAAACAGGGCTACTGGTAGCAAATAAATTAGTTACCATAGTCTATTTTTTACTTCAATTAATAATTTTGAGGATTATAGTGAGTATAAACTTCACTTAGAATATTATAAAAACTGAAATATAAAGAAAAATGAAATTATATGAGTGGAAAAATAAATGGAATTTTTAAAGAATATTATGAAGATGAGGATACAATGGGAGTGTTATTATAAGAGTGCAGATAAAAAATACTTATATTCTTTAAAGGAAGTGTTTATTAACAGCGCATATGCTTCTTCTTATAAAAAAGAAGAAAATATAGTAAAACTAGATATAGATGATGAAATAAATACAAATTCATTTCAAGAAAGAATAAAAGGAATTGTAATTACTGGAATATAAAAATTAAAATTGAAAGGATGAAAATAATGGAAAAGAAATTATTAGGAATATCATTAGAATGTTATAAAAAATATAAAGGAGAGAGAAAAGAATTTTTTGATTTTTTTCTACAGTATATAGAACCAGAAAAAATAAAAATTAAAGCACCATTTACGAATAATAATTATAAGGATTGGTTTACAACCAAAGAAAGTTTTTTTGAACTGATATCAGAAAGCAAATACGAAGAAGAATATATCCAAATAATATTAGAGAATGAAGATGAAATGATAATCTCAGAACAAGATGGCTTTAGAGTAATAATATTAGAAAAAACATATATGGAAAATGAAGAAGATA
>NZ_CALHQO010000465.1:0-7137 GCF_938036635.1 uncultured Leptotrichia sp. | reverse complement strand
TTTTCTATTTTTCAACTTACTTATTTCATATAATGAAAGTGCATAAATCTCTGTTATTTTCTCTAAGTCCGATAAATCAAGCCACTCATCAGGTAAATGCGCTATATCCTTCTGACCTGGAAAACTTGGTCCATATGCAATAATATTAGGAATTATCTTTGCATAAGTTCCTCCTGTAGTTGTGACAGGTTCTGCATTAAACCCTGTAACATAATTATATACTTTCTGTAAAGTCTGCACATATTCAGAATTTTTATCATATAGGACTGGATTCCAGTTGGAAATTTCTTCCAGCTCTGTTCCTTCCGTCAAATTACTTCTGATTAAATCCATAAGCTGATCTTTTTTACATATTGCAGGATAGCTCATTACAAATTCGAAAAAATGTCTGTTTTCAGCAATTCCAAATCTGTACCCTCTTAATATCATTTCTCCGAAATCATCATCCTTAAAGTTTATTTTTAATTTTACACCATTATTAGGTGCGGATAAAATATATCCATTTACAAATTCATATAATTTCTCTAAATCTTTCATTTCAGAATATATTCTTACCTTAAGCCTTCCCCTTTCGCCGTACACAACTGGCCATTTACAATCAGGAGTCCAGCCAAAAATAGGAGCTTTTTCCTTTGTCAGATAATGTTTTACACATGCAAATCCTGTTTCTTCATTTGTTCCGAAAACTATTCTTACAGGAACATCAAATTTTATTCCTAATTTTTTTAGAATATGGAGTGCAAAAAGATTTGACAGAATGGGACCTTTATTATCCAGAACACCTCTTCCATATATGCGATTATTTTCTATTTTTCCGCCTAATGGAGGATACTTCCACCCTTCACCAAGAGGAACAACATCTACATGTCCAAAAATCCCTATATATTCCTCATAATCCCTTATTTCTTCTGATACATATTCTGCATAACCTATTTTATTATCTATATTCGCTGTATTAAATCCCAGTTTTTCTGATATTTCCAAAGCTTTATCCAGTGCCTTGGCAGGCCCTTTTCCAAATGGAGCATTTTCTTCAGGTTCCATCTGAATGCTGTAAATAGAAACTAATTCACGTATTTTCTCTATTAATTCAGGCTGTATTTTTTTCACTTCTTCTTTTATTTTCAATATTATTTCCTCATCGGAAATATTCCTTTTTTTATCATATTTTTTATTATCATCCGTATTTTTATCCATTTTCTACCTACCTTATTTTTCTATAAGAGGTTTCGTTCTTTCATTGATATACTCCTGTAGCCACTCTTCAGTCGCTTCTTCGTGTATCATTTCATTGCCCTTTCTTTTTGTCCTGTATACTTTTACAGGAGTCTTTTCATTTCCTGCAACAAAGGAAAAATTTTCAATATTTGTAGCCACTCCCCATTCTCCTTTGTTATTCATGGCAATTACAGAAATATCTCCTGCTTTTCCTCTTTTTCTTATCAATTTCTTCTCAAAAGTGAAGACAGCCTTTTCACATGCTTTCTGGGGAGAAAAACCACTTTCCATAAGTTTTACTATCTCGTATGAAATTATCCCCTTCATTATATCTTCTCCAAGTCCTGTTGCACTTGCTCCTCCAATCTCACTGTCAGCATAGAGTCCTGAACCGATTACAGGCGAATCTCCCACTCTTCCTTTCTTTTTCATGAAAAGTCCGCTTGTAGAAGTTCCTGCAACTATATTTTCTTCTTTATCAAGGCACACCATACCAACTGTATCATGTCCTGAATAGGGCTTTATCTCTATTTCTTTTATATGTGCCATATCCTTCAATCTGTTTCTGTAATGTATTTTTGCCCTTTCTGTAAGCATATTTTTTCTTTCAAAACCTTTTTTATGTGCATATTTTTCTGCACCTTCACTTACTAACATGCTGTTTTCATTTAAATGACTCAAATCTTTGGCAACAGATATAGGATTGGCAAAATCCTTAATAGCACATACTGCACCAAAATCAAAGCTGCTTCCATCCATGTATGCCGCATCTAGTTCGACTTCCATTTCTTCATTTGGAAGTCCACCGTAACCTACAGATTTATAAAAAGGAAAATCTTCAACATTTTTTATTGCTGTTTCTATTGCTTCTCCCGCTTTTCCATCATTTTTCAGTATTTTTGCAGCTTCTTTGACACCATCATGTGCCATGCACCATGTTGCAATTATTCCCCACATCTTCTTACCTCCTCAAGTTTTTTCATCTTATTCACTGTAATTATAGTTTTCCTTCAGTATTCTGTCATATTTTTCAGGAGTCAGATCTTCTACTATCAGTTTCAGCAGTTTCAATGTCGCAATAATATCATCCTTATGTACAACTCCAAGATGAGTATGCATGTATCTCATAGGTATAGATAAAGTTGTGGCTGGTATTCCAGTTCCTGACTTATGAATATTTCCTGCATCAGTCCCACCATCTGTAAAACAGCTCAGCTGATAAGGAATGTCATTCTTTCTGCATAGATTTTCAATATAAATAAGCAGTCCCCTGTTCATTATGGTCATTGAATCAATAACATTAATAGCTACTCCTTTTCCAAGCTTTATATTATTTTTATTCAAGGGGGTATCTCCTGCCAAAGTAGTATCTACAGCTATTGCCAAGTCAGGAAAAACTTTATGTGCTGTTGTTCTTGCACCTCTTAGCCCAACTTCCTCCTGTACCGTTGCCGCGAGAGTAACCTTATTACCTATATTTTCCTTTTTCAGCATATTCATAAGCCATATTCCTGTCGCTACACTTACACGATTATCAAATGCTTTTCCTGCAAAGTACCCCTCTTCATTCAGCTCTATCATTTCTCCGTACGGACATATCATATCTCCTACTTTTATTCCCAGCTCCTCAATCCTTTTTTTACTTCTGACTCCCATATCGATATACAGTTTATCAATCGGCAATACCTTTTCTCTTTCCTTTTCCTTTATTGAATGAACTGCAGGTCCACCAATAACACCATAATATATATTCTTTTTTTCATTTATAACTGCCACTTTCTGATTGAGCAGAACATGTGACCACATATTTCCTACATTCTGAAAATACAGGTACCCCTGCTCATCTATTTCCCTTACGACAAATCCTACTTCATCCATATGAGTGGCTATCATTATGGAAATACCATCTCCTTCCTTTGTAAAAAGGCAGGATCCAAGGCCATCCTGAGAAAATGGAAGATTTATATGCTTTTTCAATATATTGGCAATATCTTCTTCAAATCCTGAAATTGCATAAGTTTCTGTCAGCTCCTTCAAAACTTCCCATTTTATATCAAAATTCATTTTTCTCACCTTTTAAATCCTAATTTTTCTATTTTTTCAGCAGTCAACCCCTTAATAAACTCTATGATTACATCACTAAGATTATTTATGTGCTTTACTTTTAACGAATTTAGAAGAGCCTGTTTATGTTTTAAAGGCAGTACAAGCACAACTGTTGGAGTTCCCTCCAATGACTTATGGATAAATGACCCGTCTGTTGCTTCCAGCTGAACATGCCCTTCAGGAATATATCCTTTTTTCTTTGTAGCTTCATAAAATTCCTGTTTTAACATTTGATTTGGAAGCATTGACTTATCAAAACTACGAATATATATGGCATTTTCTTTGGGTTCTTTTACATATGCTGCATCAATAACAATAGCTATATCAGGTTTTACAGCAGTCGTTGCCGTTATTGCACCACGCTGACCTGTTACCGAATGGGATATTCCGCCTACTGCTACATCAAATGGAAGATTTTCGTTCCCTTCTTCCAGTTTATCCAGAACTGTAAGACCAACCTCAAGCCCTGCCCTGTTAGAAAGATTTTTAGAAAGTATCTCTCTTTCTGGAAGGCATAAAGTTGGAACATCAAGTAAAAAAATATCTCCAATCTGAATTCCTGCTTTTAAAACTTCCTCTTTATTTCCATATCCTGTATCAAGTAAAAGTTCATTTTCATTTTTTACTATAAATCCTGTATATTCTTCATGTCTTCTATTAAGCACTTTTACTATTCTCTGTTCAAACAGACCTTTTTCATAAAGTCCTATTGTTAAAAATTCCATTAATCCGTCTTCCCTGATGTCTGAAATCATTCCTCCACTTTCATCCATGTTGGAACTTATCATTATTTTATATGACGAGTTGTTTCCTTTTTTAAGACCAAAAACAGAGCCAAGTCTGTCCTTTATTATTGAAAGGTTTCTTTTTTTATATTCATTATATAAAAAATCATGCACTTCCTTTTCATCCCCTGAAACTCCATTTAACTGACATAATTCTTTTAGTCTCATATTTACTCCATTTCTTTTATTTGACAATACAGATAAATTAATAGATAAAACTATCCTAAAGATATTCAAAAATAATATAAAAATTTCTGCTTTTTATATATTTTATTTAATTTTGCGATAATTTTTTCCTAACTATTTATATATATAATCGCTCACTTCGGATAAATTATCCCCATCGTAAACCTTCTTAATTACTTTTGCCATATTCTGTAGTGATTCACGTAATCCCACTCCACCTTTTTTTGGCATTTTTATCATTACTAAGTCATTTTTATATTTATCTATTATTTCTTTATTTTCTTCTGAACATACAACTACAGGTTTACAATTTGTTTCCTTTTTTACATGTTCTGCTAGAATGGAGGACATTTCTGCATAGTTGTAATAGTTAAAACATGGTCCACACAAAAGAATATCAGCTTTTACCTTATTCAGAAGACCTGTCATTTTTTCAAGGACAAGTTCCTGATTTTCCTTAAAATAACTGTCGCTGCAATATGTTGTTGCAAGCACTGTTCCACCTATATTTTTTATATATTCTGAAAACATCATGTATGAACCCATTCCACCTTTTTCCAGTGCAAGTTCTACATTAGCACCTTCTTTTCCGCCTGTTCCAGATTGAATCTGATCAAAAAATAAAACTATTTTCATTATCTTTCCTCTTTTCTGTCAAAATTCTGCTTTGATTTTTTTGTATTCATTAAAAATAATACTTTTTTATAGTAAAACTTGTTTAAAACCAAACTCAAAAGCTATGACTATTTTACTCAAACCATAAATTTATATAATTTTAGCAGTTTAATTTAAAATAGGTTTGAGTATATCTTGAATAGTCTTTAATAACAAATAAAACTGCCCCAAAATCAAATTTTATAATTAATTTTGAAACAGCCTTATTCAATATAAATTTATACATTAGAACGAGATATCATCAAGAGAAATATCTTCTAAATCATCTTTCTCATTTTGTTCTACTGGTTGAGTTTCTTCTTTCAAGTACTGTGTATCAAGCACTTTAAAGAATGGATAATAAATAAGGCATCCAATTATAACCAGTATTATTTGGAAAAGTCCCGCAATTATACTTCCTGTAGCCAACCATCCTGAAAAGAACATTGGTGTTGTCCAAGGTAGTAAAACTCCAGTTGTACGAGGTATAATATTTAACAAAGTGGCAGCTGTGGACAAAATCGTATTAACAAGTGGAACCAATAAAAATGGTACCGCGATAATTGGATTTAATACAACTGGAAGTCCAAATATAACCATTTCATTTATACCAAAGATTCCTGGAACTATAGACAATTTACCTAATTTTTTCATACGTTCTGATTTACCTTTAAATATCATAAGTAATACAAGAGATAGTGTACTTCCTCCACCACCAAAGTTACAGAAGAAGTCTCCAAATGGTCCTGCGAATATATTAGGCAAAGGTTGATGTGCATTATATGCAGCCAGGTTTTCAGCAGTCAATGCTAAATGTATAGGATTGAAAATAGTATTCGTAACTGCTGGACCGTTTATACCAAAGAACCAGAATAATGTTGACAAAAATTGATAAATAGGTTCAAATATAAGGCTTTGACCAAATCCCATCAAAGGTGCCTGTAATACTTTATAAATAAAATCATGAGCATATCCTTCTTTTGTAAAAAACAAGAATCCAAGTCTTATTATAAAGAATGTAAACATAACAAACATACTTGGAATCAATGCTGCAAATGAATTCATTACCGCAGGTGGCACACCATCCGGCAATTTTATTGTCCATCCTTTATTTTTAATTGCCGTAAATATTGTTACAGAAACCAATGCTGTAATCATTGCTAAAAATAATCCTTTTGTTCCTAAATTTCCTGATGCAAATCCGCTAAAAGCTTTACCTTCCTTGTCTACAAAAAGCGGATGTGTCTGAGGACTTATAATCAGAAATGCAACTAATGAAACTGCAGCTCCCGCAATACCTTCTATTCCTTTTTCTTTACCATAATAATAACCAATACCAATAACTCCAAGAAGAGCTATTATACCAAATGTAGAATTAATAACTGCATCAAGGTGTCCATCCCATCCCTTTCCCAAAAATTTTGCAATAAATTCTGTATATCCAGGAATTGGAAAATTCCCAATAACTAAAAATATTGAAGCCACTATAATTAACGGTGTACCTACTAAAAATCCATCACGGATTGCTGTTAAAACTTTATTACTGCTTAATTTAGTAGCCAAAGGTCCTAAAATTTTCTCTAATTTATCAAACATCTTCCTTTACCGCCTTTTCTTTTAGTATTTTTATTGCTCTTTTTAAAATACGTTCTCCATCGATTTTTCCATAATCTTCCAAATCAATTACTGCTACAGGAATTCCCTTTGGCTCATATTTTGAAGCTGTTTCTTCAAATTTAAATTTTACTTGAGGCCCAAGCAATATTATATCTGGATGCAATTCTTCAACAATAGCATCTATTTTACCATCAGGAAAAGCTTTTACTTCAACAGGTAAATTATGTTTATCTGCAACTTCCTGCATTTTTTTTGCAACTAAACTTGTAGACATTCCCGCAGCACAAAACAAATATATTCTTTTCATAAAATCCTCCTAAAATTCACGATAAGCTATTTTTATCTATCATTTGAAGCAGCAATCATTCTAATTGTGTGTCTTACACCTCTTATGGCGATTGACAGTTCCATTATATTTTCATAATTTGCAACTCCTGAATATCCAGCATCTCCAATATGTTGAATATCCACTCCAGCTATTTTATTCATTATTGCTATTTGTCTTATTGTTTCTCTTGTGGAGCTTTCTTGACTTGTTCCTATTGCAGACATTGATAATGCTCCATTTTCC
>NZ_CALHQO010000464.1:0-7128 GCF_938036635.1 uncultured Leptotrichia sp. | reverse complement strand
AACATCGTGGAAAACAAAGTTGACAACGAGATAAGAATAGACCATACAGAACAAAGAAAATTACAAAAAGCAGTATCATTAAGAGTGTTTCAAAGACTTGACGTAGTAGATGCAGAAAGAAAATTAATGTTTTCAGCAATATACAGAGATTTGAAAGACAGATTTGGAGTTGCGAGTTACCGTGATGTGAAGAGAAAAGATTTGAAAAATGCCTTACTGTATGTTCAGAACTGGATAGAAAAAGCAGAATTGAGGAATTGAGATGGATGAAAAAGAGAAAACAGTCAAAAGAATAAAAGAAAAGATATTATGCAATATAGAAATGAACAACCGTGACTTTGAATTTGCAAAACTTAATGCCAATTTATTTAAGGGTATTAAATTTATAAAGAAAAGAAAGGCAAAGAGAAAATGTCTAAAAGAATGTCGAGAGAAAACCAAAAATTAATATACTGGTTTATAGACTGCTATGCTTACAAGCTGAAAGGTGTAGACATAAATTGGCAGACTAGCAAGCAAAAGCCTGCCATTTCTGACTACTTTCTTTATAAGGCAAAGGAAGACTTGAAAAAACTTTATATTAAGCATAGTGGCAAGAATATAAAGGGATATGATCCTTTTAAGAATATGGAAAGCAAGCTGAAAGACAGAATTGGAGATATAATTGACAAGAATTACACAAAAGAAAGCAAAATCAATATAATCACAAACGATTTAATGGATTTTGTAACCGATGAAATTCAAATGTTATTTATAAAACTGAATGATACTTTTAGCTTGGCACTTAAATTAATGAGCAATACTGAAGCTGTGGCATTTACCAATTTTCTGTTTGACTATTTTTTACAGAACGATATAGCAATGTGGGAAGAAATGCAAATGCTATATAAACAGCAGAATGAAGAAAAATATATTTATTCTATGCTGAAACATAGAAAATGTGCTGTATGTGGAAAATATCATACAGAAAATAACAGTATAGATTTGGAACATTGGGATTCAATCGCAAGCACTCACGGAACTTATAAAAAAGATACTGGACGGGAAGGTCGGTACATATCATTGTGTAGATTACATCACAATCAGAAACATAATTGGGGAGTTCAGACGTTTGAAAGAAAATACAACGTAAAGGGTATTTATTTGGATGATGAACAAATAAAAGAACTGAAGAAAATTTATAAAAATCATTTTAAAGGATTTAAGGAGGAATAGAAAATGACGCAAAAAGAAAAACAGGATTATGAACGAATTTTTTTAGAAATCTGGGATAATAATTTGCTAGAAAAAGGGCTTCTGATTGAAATGTGTCAATTGCTTGAATTAGATAAGAAAAAAGAAGATGACGACGGATTTACATTATTTTATTACAAAACTACAAATGATAGAATATTTGTGATTGAAGATGATAAAATTCAAGGGACTTTAGAAATTTACGAAGAAAAATAAAGTTCAGTCGTGAAAAATCATTTTTGTTAGAAAAAGATTAGGAGTAGACATGAAAATAGTGATATTACTAATATTGCTAGTGCCAATTTTACTTTGGATTGCACTTATTGCTGCAATATTTGAAAATGCAGTTGAAAGAATGAAGAATTATAATCTGCTTGGAATGTTAGCAAGTTTAGGTTTTGGAATACTTATGGCTTGCGGATTGTATGAGTTTTTATTGAAAGTAATAGATCCAGGGTAAAACCATTTTGTTGAAACCAACGAAAAGCATATTGCTGGTGTCGGCAAAATGGCATCGAGAACGTTTGGATGATGTTGGGAAAACGATAAAGTTGAGGAGGAAAGTATGAAAAACAAGGATAGAATGCAGTTTAATTTAAAAAACTGGGAAAAACGTGGCTTTTTTGGAAATTTTTGGAGTAAAAATGATAAAAGAGCAACTTTTGAGAAGATATTGAATAAAGACAAGTATAAAAAGAAATGAGGAAATAAAATGGAACTTATTGAATTATATGGGATAAAAATAAAAGAATTAACTGAAATATTGAAAGATGAAACAGTAAGAAAATTTGAAATAAAAGAACACACAAATTACATAGATTATCTCATTATATCGTTCGAGTTAAATTATGAAAAGAAAATACAGTTTGATATACGTTTAAGTGATATGAAAGATTATCAAAGTTGGGATTTATCAATAGAAGAAGTAAGTTCTCAATTTGATAAAAAATTTACAAAATTAAAAGAATATTTAGAAAGCAAAAATAAAGGAGAGCTTAAAGAACTTGAGAATAAAATATCTGAGTATGAAGCAGAACTTAAAAAGGCAAAGGAACAATATGATAAAATAAACGATTATGGTGAGAATTTATAAAATTAGGAGGAATAAATGGAAATAATAACGAGAATGATAAGTGGACTAATTACATTAACGGCTGCATCAGTGCTAGTAAGATACGTCTACGGATTAGTTCTTGTATTTAAAAACAAGATAAAAACATTCAAATTCAACATAAGCAATATAATAGCATCTTTAATTGCTATGATTGTAAATCTGCTTGTGATTTACGGATTGGTTTGGATTATAAAGTTTTTTGCGATTAGAGTATAAAGTGGTATAATTAATTATAATAAAAAGGTGTTTAAGGAGGATAAAGAATGAGTGATATTCTAAGAGAGGCAAAAGGAGCGAGTAAATGGGGAAATTATGATGTTTATGATTTGATGGGTGACAAAAAGCTTTTTTATGAAAATTTAACAGATTTTGGTTGGGAGGAATTTTATAAATTTAAAAAAGATTTTCTAAAAGAACACTTTCCAGAAAAATTCAAAAACAAACAAGTGATTGTACTTTTTAAAAGAGAATTTACGGAAGAAATGGAATTAGAATTGATAAGAGAATTTACAGAGAAAATGATTCGAGAAGAAGGGAAAAAATTTCTTGAATTTGCAGCAAACTATCTAGAAGAAAAAGAAAAACAGGAACAAAAGCAAAAAGAAGTGAACGAAAAACATCAAAAAAGTTTATTGTGTAAAATGGTACAATTAATCATATTTAAAAAAGGAGACAAAAATGGAAAAGAAATTTAAAGTTGTTGAAACACTTTTTCGATGTGGCAAGTGCGGGAACTATATTAAAGCAATAAGACAATACAATGGCATGAAAATTGTTGATGACGGATGTTTAGAATTTAGAATTTTTAAAAAGAAAATGCCTGACTATGAGTACTTTTTTTGTTGCGAAAAGTGTAAAATAGAAAGCGATTCTTTGGGAGCTTTTAGAAAAATTATTCCACCTAAAGAACGGGCAGACTTTTGGTTTGTTAAAGGATACAAAGAACAAAAGACTAAACAAATGATAGAAGGCACTCTAGACAACACGAGGTCATATATAGAAAAAGCAAAAAAGGAACATAAAACCTATGGTGGAGTTCTTAATTATGGTCGATTAGGAAATTATTATTCAAAACATAAAAGCGTTGAAAAAGGTTTGGATGAATTACAAAACGAAATAACTAAAGCAATTAAATTATTTAAAAAGGGTGAAAATATAGAAGAGTTATTAGATTTTATTGGATTTTTATCAAATAATACTTTAAATAATCATAAAGTTTATATGTCGTATTTTATGCAAGCACGATTTCAATTTGAACGAAGAGCAAGTAATATAGTCTATCATAATTTGAAACATGTGAAAAGTTGTTTGAAAGGCATAAAGGAAGTAATGGAAAAATCAAAAAAAATTATTGTTTAGAATTTTAATTTTTTTCGAGAAAAAACAAAACTCAAACACTTGAAAATATAGAAAAAATAAGGTATAATTAGGAGGTAAAATTGAACACAAAAAAAGAACTCAAAGAAATTGAAGAATTTTTAAAAAGCGACAAAGTTGGAAATATTGTTATTGAAAGAAAACCAAACGGAACAATAACAATACAGAAAACAGAAACATCGCAATATAAAAAAGAGTATGCGAATAATAAGGCAACCTAAATTGCAGATGTTTCAAGACAATTGAATAAGTTATAAATATTTGAGTACATGAATATTAAGATGACCGTATTTATAAATTTGAGGAACTAAAAAGCCTTGATTTTATATATACGGTCTTTTTTTGTCTAAAAAAACTAAAAAGGTAAAAGGAAATGAAAAATGAAAACATAAAATTATTAATCAGGAATGAATTTGAAAATGGTGTAGGAGTTACTGAACTTTCTAAAAAATATAAAATTAGTGCAAATACTATTAACAGCTGGAAAAAAAGAGAAAAATGGCAAAAAAAAGTTGCACCAAAAGGAAATGCACCAAATTCTAAAAAACGCACCAAAAATAGAAATGGTGCAAATGATAAGGAAACACAGATAAAAAAGGATATTTTTGATAATGTTCCTAGAGAAGAAATCACGGAAAAACACGGAATAAAAAAGACTAAATATTACGATATTAAAAAAAGTGTGAGGCAGATTCAGATAGAACAAAGCGAAAAAGTTTTAAATGAAATTGCAACACAAAAATATAATAATGCAGTCGAAAGATTAAAAAGGATAACCGAAGAAAAAGAAAAACTGGAAACTAGAATTCTTGAAACCATAGATAAAGAAGAAATGACAATGATTAAACAAAAATTGGAACTTTTGAAAGAGTTTGAAAAAGATATAAAAGTGAATGCTAGGGTTATTTCTGATTATAGGCAAGCAGAATTAGAAGAACAACTTGTAAATAACGAGTTAAGCAGGAGTGCTTTAGAAATCCAAAAAGAACGTTTAGAAATTGAAAAAGCTAAAATTAAAAATAATGATGACAAGGATTCAGAAAAAGAAAATGAAATGATTGAGCTGTTAAAAAATATAACGGAAAAGGTTGGAAAAGATGAATGATTTAACACCCAAACAGTACGAAGTATTGAAAACATTTAATAAAGAACAGCCGAGAATAACAATTCTGACAGGAGCAAAAAGAAGCGGAAAAACGTTTTTAAATAATTTTCTGATGTTATCGCACATTGCAACATTAGCCAATCAAAATCTTAATTTTATTATAATTGGAGCAACGAGCGGAAGTATTTGGAGAAATGTTTTAAACGACTGGGAAACAATGTTAGGAAAACAATTTAAGCCAAAAAAAGACGGAAGTTTCAAGTTGTTTGGAAACAATATTTATTTATTCGGTGGAGAAAAGGCAGACAGCTGGAAAAAAATGAGAGGGATGACCTCTCACGGCACTTATATAAATGAGGCAACAGCATTACATCAAACTTTTATTACTGAAGCGTTTTCAAGAACTTCAGGAGAAGGTGCAAAGATTTTTATTGATACCAATCCTGATAATCCAGCTCATTTTGTAAAAAAAGATTATATCGACAATGCTGGAGATAGATTAGAAAATGGCAGATTAAATATTTTAGTCGGTAATTTCAAGTTAGACGATAACGTTTTTCTCAATAAAGAGTATGTGGATTCTATCAAAAAGACAACTCCACGAGGAGCAACTTACGATAGAGATGTTTTAGGATTGTGGGTTGCACAGGAAGGTGTTGTGTTTGCTGATTTTTCTGAAAAAGAAAATGTAATTAAGGACATAGAAAATATTGAAATAAAGGAATATTACATTGGAGTTGACTGGGGATTTGAGCATTATGGAACATTGGTAGTTATTGGAGTGGATTTTGAAGATAATTATTATATCGTTGAAGTTATAGCGAAACAGCATAAATATTTTGACTACTGGAAAATGCTTATTTTACAGAAATATAAGGAATATCAAGTATCAAGAGTGTTTTGCGATAGCGCTAGAACTGAATATGTGCAAGGGTTATTAGATTTCGGAATAAATGCTGAAAATGCAAAAAAAGATGTAAAAGAAGGAATTGATTTGGTTGGTGCAATGTATAAAAGAAATGCTTTAAAAATTACAGAAAAAGCGTTTAAAGGGAAATTTGAAGATGAGATTTATTCTTATGTCTGGGGGAAGAATGATGAGCCAGTTAAGGAAAATGATGATGTAATGGATGCGATAAGATATGTTTTATATAGCTTAAAAAAAGATGAAGGCGGGATTGCCTATTTATATTAGGAAGGAGGGCTAATGACTAGAGAAGAAAGAACAAGAATTAAAACTTATTATGATAGGGAACAATACAGTAAATCAAATTTAAGTAAGAATATGCCAGGACTGTTTGGCGGAACTGTCGAAATATTTAATCCGATTCGAGATATTGTAAAAGCTTTATCAAACACAGCTTTAAAGGATTTAGGAATTGACAACGATAAATTAAAAGAAATTTGGGAAATCAATCAAATGACTACTTTCAGTAAAAAAATTGCTAAAGAGATGTATTTGAATGAAGAAGTATTTGTTGAAGTTATATTAACTCCAGATGAGCAGATTAGATATCTTTTACATAGTGTAGATGACATCGAATACGTTGAAGTGTTTGGGGAGATAAAAAGGTTTAAGGTCGAAGGAGAACAAATTTACTACGACGAAAATGGCGAAGAACAAAGCAGGGAATATTCAAGAGAGTATATAAAACTCGATAATGGAACTGTTAAAAGGGTTGAGAAAATAGAAGGGGATGTTATTGAAACACCTTTTATTTTAGAAAAGATACCTGTTTCGAGATTCAAGAATGATAGCAATATTATAGAAGCATTGAATATTATAGATAAAATCAATGAAACCGAATGTTATATCGGGAGAATATTTGGAATACACGGAGATCCTTGGCTACATGCAAACGGAGTAAAACAATTTGCGGATGTTAATTCTAGTGATTCAAAAATTAAAAAGAACGCACAACTTTTGGAAGAGGCTAGATACAAAAATAAAAGAATTATCAATACCCAAAATTCAAAAGAAATGGAAGCTAGTTTTAAATATATTGAATTGACAAATCCGTTAATCAGTGAAATGCAAAACGATATAGCAAGATTAGAAAAAAGACTATCAAATTTATTTCCCGAATATCTTTTGGTAGATACAGCAACGCAAAATGTCAGCGAGGAAACTTATTTATTAAAGAATAATGGACTTAAAACGAAAGTTGCAAGTTTTAGGGAAGACTTCATAAAAAGTTTGCTAGAATTAGACAAAATTGCTTTGGAATTGTCAGGAAGTTTGGTTGAATTAACTGAAAATAATTATACATATTTTGATACATTTATGGAAAATGAAAAG
>NZ_CALHQO010000463.1:0-3659 GCF_938036635.1 uncultured Leptotrichia sp. | reverse complement strand
AATACGATTCCCTAATCAGCTCATTATTCATCTTATCTATAACAAACGGAAGATTTGTTATTGCAATTTTTCGTTCGTCTAACGAAGATAAAACATTGTCTGTCGGTAACCCTGCTGCATGTAACACTGATAAATACATATTATTTGAATCTTGTATAATTTGTGATATCTCACTTTGATTGTTCCTAATTGATAATTTAGTTTCCATAAAATTTTCTCTCCTTTTAAATATTTTTCAGCAATTTGGATATAAAATTATAAATTCAAATTTTCCATATAATGAAGACTTTGAACATGATGAATATGAAGATATCAGTATTTTTAAAGCAAGTTTATCAAATATTGTTTATTATTCTGGCACTCTTTTTAATAAAAAATTTAAACAGGAAATTTTAAGGCATTTAGAGCCTGTTAAGCATTTAAAAGATGTGATAGTTATTTCTTTAAGCTCAGGCTTAAATGTTTGGAATAAATTTATGGATTTAGCAAATTATGATAATGGGAATATTACGATGTTTGCTTTAGGACCTGTAGCGAAAGGTTATGGAAACTTGAAAAATACAGTAGTTATTAAGGGAAGTTTAGATATTTACAGCTGGCTTCTAGATTTTCACAAGACTGATAGAATTGTAAATTGTGGACATTTGGAATATTTTAAGGATAGGAAGGTAAAAAAAATAATTTATGAATACTTACAAGGAAAAAATTGAAATTGCAGTTGTTGCCCCTCCTTTTAGCGGACATCTCTATCCAGCTTTAGAGTTAGTTCTCCCTCTATTAAAGGAAAAGGACAAATACAATATCTGTATTTATACAGGTTGTCAAAAAGAGAAAGTTGTAAAGAAACTTGGATTTCCTGTAAAAGTTTTTCTTAGAGATAAGCCTGCTATCTTTGAAAAAATATCTGATACTGATAAACAGACTAATCTTTGGATTATGTATAAGCAATTTAAAGAAAATATGGGACTTATGCCAGAAATAATAAGAGAAATGGAAGATTTTTTTTCTGAAAGAAAGCCTGACATAGTTATAGCAGATTTTACAGCCGTTCCAGCAGGATTTGTGTGCAAAAAAAATAATATTCCTTGGATTACAAGCATTCCAACGCCATTTGCAATAGAAAGCAGGACAACAACTCCTGCTTATATGGGAGGACTATATCCAAGAGATAATTTTTTATTCAAACTAAGAGATAGTATAGCAAGAAACGTTGTCAGAAATTTTAAAAGAATGGTTTGTTTTATTTTAAAAAATCAATTAAGACAATTTAATTTCACTTTGTACAACGAAAAAGGTGAAGAAAATATTTATTCTCCATATTCTATATTAGGTTTAGGCATGAAAGAAATTGAATTTAGAGATGATTTTCCAAGTCAATTTTCTTGGGCTGGGCCTTGCTGTTCGTCCCTTTTTAAAAATAGTGTGCAATTTGAAAATAATAAGAAATTTGAAAAAACTGTATTTTTAACTAACGGAACGCATCTAAAATGGGCTAAAAAATCAATAATCGAGCTGGCAAAAGAACTTTCAAAAATCTATCCTGAATTTCTGTTCGTAGTCTCGTTGGGAAGTTATTTAGAAAAAGATAAGGGTATTGTAAAGGAAAATAATTTACACATTTACCATTATTTAGATTATGATGAAATTTTGCCTAAGATAGATTATGTTATTCATCATGGCGGAGCAGGAATACTTTATTCCTGTATAAAATATAACAAGCCTGCTGTTATTGTTCCTCATGATTATGACCAGTTTGATTATGCAGTAAGGGTCGATTTAGCTAAAATTGGAATACCAGCTAAATTAAAATCAAGAAAGTCCATTTTAAAGGCTTTTAAGAAAATGCTAAAAAGAGAAGAATGGAACAATTTGGAAAAATTATCAAAAGAATTTAATAATTATTTACCAAGTGAAATGTTGAAAAAAGAAATTGACAGGCTGTTAAAAGGAGGATAGCGATGAAGGTTTTAATCACAGGGGCAACTGGTTTTCTAGGAAAATATATAGTTGAAGAATTAAAAAATAATGGTTATCAGGTTGTTGCATTTGGAAGAAATGAGAAAATTGGCAAGATTTTGATTGACAGTAATGTTGAGTTTTTTAAGGGAGATATAGAAAATAAGGAAGATTTGCTAGGAGCTTTGCAAGGATGCAGTGCGGTAATTCATGCTGCGGCATTATCTACAGTTTGGGGTAAATGGAACAATTTTTATAAGGTAAATGTGTTAGGAACTCGAAATATTGTTGAAATTTGTGAGAAGCAAGGCCTAAAATTAGTTTTTGTTTCATCTCCCAGCATATATGCTGGGGCAAAGGATCAGCTAGATGTTAAGGAAAATGAGGCTCCAAAGGATAATAACCTTAATTTTTATATAAAAAGTAAAATTATGGCAGAAAATATAATCAAGAATTCCAAGCTAAATTATATGATAATTCGCCCACGTGGATTATTTGGAATTGGAGATACAAGCATAATTCCAAGACTTCTAGATTTGAATAAAAAAATGGGAATACCTCTTTTTGCTGATGGAAAACAAAAAGTCGATGTAACTTGTGTTGAAAATGTTGCCTATGCTTTAAGGCTGGCACTAGAAAATGAAAAGTATTCACGACAGACTTATAATATAACAAATGATGAGCCGATAGAATTTAAGGAAATTTTGACATTGTTCTTTAACGAGATGGGAACAGAAGGCAAATATTTAAAATGGAACTACAGACTAATTTTAATTCTAGTTTCAATTTTAGAAAAAATTTATAAACTTTTCGGAATTAAAAAAGAGCCTCCTCTTACCAAATATACGCTATATTTAATGAAATACAGCCAGACTTTGAATATCGACAAGGCAAAAAAAGAATTAGGATACTATCCCCAAATATCTGTCCTTGAAGGAGTAAAAAAATATGTTAAGCACATCAGAGAAAATGATAGAAAAAGTTGAATATTTTGCCTGCGGCTATTGTACAAATGATTTAAAGAAGGTTTTTAAAGGTTTTGGTAAGACAGTGGTTGATTTTTATGCGGGAGTGTTTTTGATAAAGCATAAAAGAATGGGCTATATTCTTTATGATACTGGTTATTCTATGGATATTTTAAAAAACAAATTTAAATATTTTTTGTATAGATTTCCCAATCCGATAACCTTAAAAAAAGAAGATACAATTGATTACCAGCTTAGAAAAAAAGGTATAAGTATAGAAGAAATAAAATATATAATTGTTTCACATTTACATCCTGATCATATTGGAGGATTGAAATTTTTTCCAAACTCTAATTTAATATTAACTGAGACTTGCTATAATAGTTTTAAGTCAAAAAAAGATAATTTTTTGATTTTTAATGAACTTCTGCCAGATGATTTTGAAAATAGATTGACATTGATAAGAAAGGAAAATTATAAGGAAAACAAGTTGTTTTTGTATAAAAATAGTTTTGATTTATTTTCTGATTCATCTATGCTTATGGTTGAGATAGATGGACATGCAAAAGGTCAGGCATGTGTATATATGCCGGAATTAAAACTGTTTATTGGTGCTGATGTATGCTGGGGGACTGAATATCTTCCGTTTACAGATAAAATGAAATGGTTTGCTAGAAAAATACAGAATTTCTGATGAAGAAGCCTATTCTGATCAATTAACTTTTTTTATGGTTGGCG
>NZ_CALHQO010000462.1:0-1991 GCF_938036635.1 uncultured Leptotrichia sp. | reverse complement strand
TTATTGGAGAATCATACTCATCTATCAAAACTATTACTTTTTTCCCATAATATTTACAAAGAAAATCAGACAAAAGTTCCAATGAAGTATTGAGATCAATATCATTTTTTCTATTTTTAATGGAATTATATATCTCTTTATCATCTTCATCCATCTTCTCTGTAATATATTGAAATTCACGATAAAGTTTTGAAATTACTTTTTTTATTTCTAAACGACACATTTCCCAAGTATCCGCTTTCAAATCCTTTAACGAAATAAATATTACAGGATATTTCCCTTGTTCATTCATATATTTACTATCAGATATTTTTAAATTTTCAAAAAGTGTTTTATTCTCATCTTTATTTTTGACATCAAAAAAATATTTAATCATTGACATATTAAGCGTTTTTCCAAATCTTCTTGGACGTGTGAATAGCTTTATTTTTGATTTATCCTCTAAAATTTCCTCTATCCATTTTGTTTTGTCAATGTAGTAACAATTCTCTTTTATTATTTCACTAAAATCTTCTATTCCAATTCCTATACCTTTTTTCATAAAATCTCCCCTTAAATTCTCCACAGCCTGCTTTCACAACTTTTTGTCTTTTTAGTAAATCAGCAAACTATTTAATGTCTTGTCCTTACAATAACTTTTTCTCCAGCAAACTCCACGACATCCCCATCATAAATTTTTTTCCCACGTCTAGTTTCCACAGCGTTATTTACCTTTACTTCACCATTCTGAATAAACATTTTTGCTTCCACTCCAGAACCTGTAAAGTTTGCCCACTTCAAAAGCTGATCCAATTTTATAAACTCAGTATTTATGATAACTTCTTCAATATCATTATTTATATTTTTCATTAATTTCCCTCCATAACTTATTTTTTACCAAATGTATTTTCTATCATAGCCATTTCCATTATCTACCCAATAACAAAACAGAATTGTAAAATCTTTTTGATTATAGTATGGCTTTATTTCATCTCTAATTTTTTCAATTTTTTCTTTTGAAGAATAGCCTACATAAATTGATATAATAGGATGAATATTATTAAATTTCATAAACTCATACCAGTCTATTTCGTCAAAATTTCTAGGTTTCGAAAAATATTCCTCTAATTTTTTGCCATACATTTTCAGCCTTTCTACTTTTCCATTTGCTATCTGGTTTGCACATTTCTCATCTACTACTGTCAATATCATATTTCTTCCTGATATACTATTTTTATTCCATTGCTCCGATATTTCTCCACATTTCCATATTCCTCTTCCGCCGTTAGAAAAATTTTCATCATATTTTATACCATGTTTTTTTAATATTTTTTCTATCTTTTCAAAGTCATTTCCTTTGGATTTATCGTATATGAGACTGCTCCATAAATACGGCCTTAATCCATAGTAATCAATAATTTCAAGTAGAAGATTCGCTTTCGCTGTTTTATTAAAAAATGGAACTTCTTTTAAATCTTCATATTTAATCCGAAATAATCTGTTTCCATCTTCAAATGGAAATTTTGTTGGAGGATATTCTACATGTATTACATCTCTGTTATAAAAGAATTCTGATTTATACTTAGGAATGTTATAGCTGTACAGGACATAGGAGTATGGATTATGTATTAGGTTTCCAGCTACAAGCTGTTCTTCTTTTACATAATATGCTCCTTTGTTCATTGTTAAGTTAAATTCTTTTTTGAGCATCTCCATATAGTCATCTAGCATTTTTTCTTCATTCATAGCCGTTACTTCTTCAGGGTCTCTGCAGGAATGAAGACATAGCATGGAAAGTATAATTAATAACAACGTCATCATTTTTTTCATCTTACTTCAACACCTTCACACCTAATATTATTATAGCTTAAAATCTATCTATTACTAATTCAACCATTAATCAAATTAATGTTTAATTTTATTGTGGAAAATCCGATTTTTACGTTGAAAACTTTTCCCACAAATATTTCCACATCTTTTCCACAATTGTGTTTTATATTGATTTTTAAAGG
>NZ_CALHQO010000461.1:0-3860 GCF_938036635.1 uncultured Leptotrichia sp. | reverse complement strand
ATCTCCAACCGTAGTCTGATAATACAAATCAATCCCAATATTTGTGAGCTTTGCTGAAATATACTGTGCATTTGTATTCACAATATCTCCGACTAATAATTCTGTTCCAACGCATATAATTTCTGTTTTCATTTTTATTTCCTTCTTTTCTTTTTATTTAAAATACTACTAAATAAGTTCAAATATAAAAAATTTATTTAGCAGCAAACTTTATTTTTATTATTTTTTAAAAATAATCGCTTCATAAGGCTTTAAAATAATTTTTCCATCTTTGATTTCAGGCGCCGTTTCATAGTTTGACAATAAAACTTGAGCATTTTCCAGTCCTGTAACTCCATTTCTTTCCAATTCGAATTCCACTTCAGGTTCATAGAAATTACTGATTACAACTAATTCTCCATTTTCTCCAACACGTTTGTAGGCATAAACACTTTGGTTTTTCAAATCAATGTCTTCATATTTTCCTGTTATCATTAATTCTTCATTTCTTCTTAAATCAATTAATTTTTTGTAATGATAGAATATTGAATTTTTATCTTTTAAAGCCGCTTCAGCATTAATTTTTTTATAATTTTCAGGCACTCCAATCCATGGAGTTCCAGTTGTAAATCCTGCATTTTCAGAATCATTCCATTGAACAGGCGTTCTGGAATTATCTCTTGATTTTTGCATTAAAATTTCAATAGCTTCTTTTTCAGAATGTCCTTTATCCAATAAAATTTTGTAATTATTGGTTGATTCTATATCACGATATTTACTAATCTCATCAAAATATGGATTTGTCATTCCAAATTCTTCCCCTTGATAAATGTAAGGTGTTCCCTGTAATCCATGAAGAACTGTGGCAAGCATTTTAGCCGATTCACTACGATATTCCTTATCATTTCCAAATCTTGACAATGCTCTTGGCTGATCGTGGTTATTCCAGAAAGTCGCATTCCATCCATTTCCTTCATACATTCCAATTTGCCATTTAGAGAATATTCTTTTTAACTCCACAAAATCAAATGGTGCTTTTGCCCATTTTTCTCCATTTGGATAATCTACTTTCAAATGATGAAATGAAAACGCCATTGATAATTCCTTTTCATCAGGATTTGAATATCTGATACAGTTATCAAGGCTTGTAGAAGACATTTCTCCAACCGTAATAAGCTCTCCGCCTCCAAAGGCTTCTTTATTCATTTCCTTCAAAAATTCGTGAATTCTAGGTCCATCTGTATAAAATCTTCTTCCGTCAGGTACAAATCTTGTATCACTTCCATCATCATTTAAAAATCTCTGATCCTTTGATATAAGATTTATAACATCCAGCCTAAATCCATCCACACCTTTATTCAGCCAAAATTTTATCATTTCATATACTTTTTTTCTTACATTTTCATTTTCCCAGTTTAAATCAGCTTGCGTAACATCAAACAAGTGAAGGTAATACTGTCCTCTCTTTTCTGAATATTGCCAGGCATTTCCTCCAAATTTTGATTGCCAGTTTGTAGGCTCTTTTCCATCAACTGCATCTTTCCATATGTAAAAATCCTTATATTCAGGATTTCCTGCTTCAGACTTTTTAAACCATTCATTTTCAGTAGAAGAGTGATTTACAACAATATCCATAACTATTTTTAAATTTCTTTTATGTGCTTCTGTCAGCATTTCCTCAAAATCTTCCATTGTCCCGTAATTAGGATCAATATCATAATAATCACTTATATCATATCCGTTATCATTTTGTGGAGATTTATACATTGGAGTAATCCAGATCACTTCCACTCCAAGTTCCTTCAGATAATCAAGTTTCTCAATAATTCCCCTTATATCCCCTTCTCCACTTCCAGTCGTATCATTAAAGCTCTTTGGATAAATTTGATAAACTACTGATTTATGCCACCATTTTTGATCGAAATTTTTTTTCATAAAATTCACTCCTAAACTTTTATTTTTTATATTTCTTTTTTAATTATACCTTATTCTCACTATATATACAATCAATTTTTCAACTTCTGACTGAAAAACTATATATAAAAAGAGCAGTCTATGACTACTCTAAATATTTGATGCCACAATATTATAAAGTTATATTTTTTTCTTTAAAGCTATCAGTTACAACAATTAAATATAACAATTTCTTTATTTATTCAGCTTCTTTACCGCCTGTATATCCAAAAACATAATCCAGATTTATATTTTTCATTGAATTAAATACACTTTGCTTTACTCCTGGATTTTTTTCTTCAAGTTCGGCTAATAAATTTTTTACTTCCCTACGTTTGCTCGAAGTTTTTCCAGCTTCGATTGTACATCCACAGTTCATCGCACGGATTCCGTTTGTTTTTGTGTAATCAATTATGTCAGCTTCCTTTACATAAATTAATGGACGAATTAGTTCTAATTTTCCAGAAGTTGATGGAACTTTTGGAGTCATTGTCTTCATTGTTCCTGCATAAAGCATGTTTATAAGAGTTGTTTCAATTACATCATCAAAATGATGACCAAGCGTCAATTTATTAAATCCAAGTTCCTCTACTTGCGTATATAAAATTCCACGTCGCATTTTAGCACATAAAAAGCACGGATAGTCCTTTGCCTTTTCATTTGCAATTTCCCAAATATTCGTATTAATAATCTCACAGTCGATATTTAACTTATCCAAATTATTTTTAAAATTATCCAAATCAGAATTTCTAAAACCAGGATTTAAGCTAACTGCCTTAAATTCAAAATTTTTCCGTTTATCTTTCTTCAATTCCTGAAATAATTTTACTAAAAGTAAACTGTCTTTTCCGCCAGAAACTCCAATCGCAATCTTGTCCCCATCCTGTATCATATCAAAATCACTAATTGCCTTCAAAAATTTTGCCCATATACTCTTTTTATAGGTTGTCATTATACTTTTTTCAATTTCTTCCACATCCTTCATCGGACAATCTGGAAGAATGGCTTCACATACTAAATTTACCACTTTTTCTCTCCTTTAACATCATTTAAAAAATAATAGAAAGTTATCATACGACAACTTTCTAAAACTATATTTTATTTAAAAATATTCAGTTTGATTTTAAACAATTCCTAAATTTGCTCCTGAAAAATTTACTTTTTTATCTTCATCTGCTAAATTTTTACATTTGTTTTCGATGTAGTTTATTTTTTCAATAAGCCCTTCATCCCTTGAATCAATTCTAAAGGCTGCCCTGTATTCTTCAAGCGCCTTTTGGTGCCGTCCCATATGTTCATATTTTCTAGCAAAATCAATATGTGCAACATACATATCGAAATCAAGGAATATAGCAAGCTCATAACAGTCAACCGCTTCTGAGATTTTACCTTTTCTTGAATAAATATTTCCCAAAAGAAACAATATAAACGGTTCGTCTTCTGTACTTACATCAAGTGCCTTATTAAAGTTTTCTTCTGCTTTGTCAAGTTCTTCATTTTCATAGTACAAATAACCTAGAAATGCTCTTGTTTCTATTTCTTCAGGTTTTAATTTTACCAATTTTTCATAAATATCAATTGCTTTATCATTTTCTTTTAGTGCGTGATAGATGGAAGCTAATGTTTTTAACACTTCCACATCATCAGGATTTTCTTTTATTTTTTCTAAATTTTCTTTGAGAAGCTGCTCATTATTTTCATTATATCTTATTTCTCTAAAAATCAATGTTTCTAACATTATTTCCTACTGCTACGTTTCTTTTTTTATTAAACATTTTTTTACCTTTTAATAAAAAAGACTACATATAATTAGCGTAGCGTCTCCTTTCTATTTTCATTAATTTTTATTTTTATAAAATTCTAATTTAAGCAGCATTATTACATTTTGAACTAAAACTAAAATAAAAAACGCAAAACCTAAAATTCCG
>NZ_CALHQO010000460.1:0-3877 GCF_938036635.1 uncultured Leptotrichia sp. | reverse complement strand
GAATTTGCGGATAAGAAACAATAATCCATTAAAACAAGAATTGAGGTAATAAATACAATAAAAAAGGCACTCCATTTTAGTTTAATGGAGTGTTTTTAATTTGATTTTAATTATAATATTGATTTTATGACGAATATAGAGTATAATAGAGTTAGATTTAAGTATGAAATGATATTGTGATATAGAATATTGTTGAAAAGAAGTTTAAACTTTGGATGTATGAGGAAAGGAAATAATATGAAAAAAGTAGTACTAGGAATGTCTGGAGGAGTTGATTCTTCCGTTGCAGCAATTTTACTTAAAGAACAGGGTTACGATGTAATTGGGGTTTTTATGAAAAACTGGGAGGAGAAGGACGAAAATGGGGTTTGTATGGCGGAAGAGGATTATAAGGATGTGATTGCTGTGGCAGAGCAGTTGGAGATACCTTATTATTCGGTGAATTTTGTGAAGGAATATTGGGACAAAGTATTTACATATTTTCTAGATGAGTATAAAAAAGGAAGAACGCCCAATCCTGATGTGATGTGTAATAAGGAAATCAAATTCCGTGCATTTTTGGACTATGCGATGAAACTTGGGGCTGATTATGTGGCGACAGGGCATTATTCGAGAATTATTCACGAAGAAAAAGATGGAAAAATCAAATCGACTATGTTAAGAGGAATTGATGATAATAAAGATCAGACATATTTTCTTTGTCAGTTAAGTCAGGAGCAGCTGGAAAAAGTTCTGTTTCCATTAGGAGAATACACAAAGCCACAGATTCGTGAAATAGCTGAAAAATATAACTTGGCAACAGCGAAGAAAAAAGACAGCACAGGAATCTGCTTTATTGGAGAACGTGATTTTAATAAATTTTTATCCCAATACTTGCCAGCAAAGGGTGGAAATATTGTAAATACACAAGGAAAAGTGCTAGGGCATCATAATGGGCTTATGTATTATACAATCGGACAAAGAAAAGGAATTGGGATTGGAAATACAAAGGAAGGGACTGGAGAGCCTTGGTTTGTTGTGGATAAGGATTTGGAAAAAAATGAACTGATAGTAACGCAAGGTGATAACTCGGTACTTTATTCAAAAGGGTTAATCGCAACAGATTTTAATTTTATAAACGAAGTACAGTTTCCGTTAGAATGTACTGTAAAATTTAGATATAGACAAAAAGACACAAAAGTTGTGATTAATAAACTTAATGAAAATGAATATGAAGTGATTTTTGATGAGCCGCAAAAGGCTGTAACACTGGGACAAATTGTGGTTGCTTATGATGGTGAAGTTTGTCTTGGTGGAGGAATTATTGACAAAATTATAAAATAGTTTTTGACTTATAAAAAATATTAAAAATTAAGAGGTGAATAAAATATGGCACTTGATGATGTTATGTGGACGTTTAGTAAGAAAATTTATGAAAGTACAGAAGAATTTAATAAGGATATAGAGGCATATTATGACCAAATGCGGGAATATGTTGACAGAGAATGGAATCCTGATGAAGTAGCTGTTAACCAGCCAGAAATTTATGTTGACTATGAGGCATGGATAAAAGGGAAAGAAGACTTGCTGGAAAATGAAACAGCTGATGAAGAAGAATTATCGGAAGAATATGCAGAAGATGGTTATTTTCAAGTTGATGTAAGAGCATTGTTAAAAGCTGATAATGGAAAATATTTTACAAACCTTGAATTAATGACAAAAGTACATAATCAGCAGGCAAATAAAGAATTAGGAGATCATGTATTTTTTGAAGGTATGGATTTAGATGATGAGATAGACGGAATTCCTGTATTTTATATAGCGTGTGGAAGTTAAGGAGGAAAATGGAAGAATTAATATTTTGTTTAAATGCTACGATTCCTGTATTTCTGATTATGGTACTTGGGTATGTCTTTAGGAAAATAAGAATTATAGATTTAGAATTTGCGGATAAGATGAATAGATTTGTATTTTTGGCACTTTTGCCTGTACTTTTGTTTAAAGAATTATCGTTATCTGATTTTTCGGCAATCTGGGATTTGAAATATTTGATATTCTGTTTTTTTGCAACATTTTTATCAATAATGATAATGTGTATTATCTCACTTTTTCTGAAGAATAAGTCAATTCGTGGAGAATTTATTCAAGCTGGATTCAGAAGCAGTGCTGCTTTGCTTGCTTATGTCTTTGTGCAGAATGTGTATGGAGAGGCTAAAATTGTGGCTCTTATGGTAATTGGAGCTGTCCCTTTGTACAATGTTGCTTCAGTTGTGATTTTGATGTTACTTAGTCCAGAACAGGGGAAATTAAATAGAGTAGTTTTAAAAAATACGTTAAAGGGAGTTATGAAGAATCCTTTAATACTTGGAATTTTGGCTGGAATGATTTGGGCATTGTTAAAAATTCCGCAGCCAGTAATTATGAAAAAATCAATTTCAACATTTGCCTCAGCCGCAACTCCGCTTGGTTTATTAGCACTAGGGGCAAGTTTTGATGTAAAGGAAGTTTTTTCAAAAATAAAGATTGTATTAGTTTCGTCTTCATTTAAGCTGCTGATTCTTACAGCAATATTTTTACCAATAGCAATAAAATTTGGATTTAAGGACGAAAAACTGGTTGCAGTACTTGGAATGCTTGGAAGCCCAACAACACCGACTTCATTTACGATGGCAAGAGGAATGGGTCATAATGGTGCTGTAACTTCGGGAACTGTTATGATTACTACAATTATGAGTATTTTTACATTAACAGGATGGCTTTACATATTGAAAATTGCAGGATTAGTATAAATTTGTTAAATAAATAAAAATTTGGTATAATAACAGAGTATTGTAAAAATTATAAATTTTTAAAAATAAAACATTCTGGAGGAAAAATAATGAAACTGAAAAAATATGCAGTGATTGGAATAATGGCATTGCTAGTTATTGTGGGATGTGATAACAAGAGCAATGACAAAAATAATAAGGATAAAGTAAAAGTAACAAATGTGAAAAGGGATATTTCAACAGAGGAAATTGCAAAATATAATGAATATTCAAAATTAAGCGATGTACCAAATTCTGAAGAATGGAATACATTTTTTACAGAGATAAAAAAAGAGGAATTTCTTAATGAAGCTGGAAATATAAAAAATATTTCGGAAGTGCCGACATTTAATGAAAATTTGGATAGTTCAATTAACCTGATTGGTGAATATATAAAAGAAATTACTGATATAATGCAAAAAAGCCCAAAAATGGAAGCTATTGATAAAAATGCTGAAAATCTGATAAATTCATTGGTAGAGGAACAAAAGGTACTGACAGAAATTAACGATTATTTTGAAAAAGGTGATTATAAAGCTGATAAGCTGGCAAAAGTCGGAGAATTGAATGACAAGTATAAAGTTGTATTGCAAAATAGACAGGAAAATCACAAAATTTTTGCTAATTCATTACATGAAATTGCTCAAATAATCAATCAAAAAATGGAGAATCAATTACAAAAAGATGGTAAAACAGCAAAATTGAATATTTTAAAATTTGTAAATTCCGTAAATGAATTTGGAAAAACAGCATTTGGAAAAAATAATCTAAACTTTGATGAAAATGAAGTAAAAACATTAGAAGAAGCTAATAATAACGTTCAAAATGCATATAAAGCAGTATCTGAAATAACACTAGAAAATGCTAAAAAAGAAAATATAAGTGAGTCAGATTTCAAAAAAATAAAGGAAAGTTCAAAAACGCTATCAGAAAATATGCAAAAAATGGTAGCAGGCGTAAAAAATCAAAATATTCAGGATGTAGTAATGAGTGCAAGTAATATTTTGAGTGCAAAGACAGATTTAGAAAATGTGTTTAATGTTTTAATGGTACAAAAATAGAATTTATACTAAACTCTATTTATAATAAAA
>NZ_CALHQO010000459.1:0-12742 GCF_938036635.1 uncultured Leptotrichia sp. | reverse complement strand
CTATATTTTTCAAATTAAATATTTTTTTTGAATTTTTTAATTTATCAAGATTTATATGCTTAAAATAAGTGATACTTTTTTTCGACTCTCCTGAAATAGGTTTTTCAGAGACAATAACTTTATTTTCCATTGTTGTCAAATAATTTTCAATTTTAAAATCTTTCAAATTAAGATTTTTTTCTTTAAACTTAGGATGTTCAGTTATCTTTCTATTATGAACAATCGCAAAATATTTTTTATGAACTTCATTCTCTCTAATTTTTTGAGAAATATATCTAAGAAACTTTAAGGTTTTACAGCCAATAACAAGACCAGATGTTTCAAAATCGAGCCTATTCGCAAAATTAATATTTTCGCTTTTATAAATTTCCTTAAAAACTTCAGAAAGTCCATATTTATGTCCTGTTCCTTTATGCATCGGAATATTTTCCTTTTTATTCACAATAAAAAAATCGTCATTTTCAAAAATAACCATTTTTTTATATTTTTCCAGATCACTTTCTAAAATTTTTGAATTTTTCGCCTTGGCTATATTTACACTGTTTCCTGTTTTTCCAATATTTCCTGAAGACAAATTTCTAATTATAATTTTATCATTTAGCAAAAGGCGATAATTCTCTTTTGATTTTTTTCCATTAATTTTAATATCTCCAGACCTTATCGCTCCAAAAATTCTGCTAAGCGGCTCTTCCTTAAAATTTTTTCTTAAATATCTGTCAAGCCGCATTCCTTCCATCTCAGAATTTACAATAACTTCCTTTTTCTCCAAGATTTTCCTCATTTCTTAATTATTATGAATTTTTATGCTTTCAATTATTCCTATCATTATAAATGAAGCTAGAAATGAACTTCCACCGTAACTCATAAACAATAATGGTTTTCCTGTAACTGGGACAAGCCCAATTGTCATTCCTACATTTACAATTACATGCATAAAGATAACTCCTGCTAACCCATATAATATGAGGCGGCCAAAATCATCCTGTATAATCCGGGCTATCCTCATAATCTCATAGATTAACATAAAATATAAAAGTAAGACTAATGAAGAGCCTACGAATCCTAATTCTTCAGACAATACTGAAAAAATAAAGTCTGTCTGTGCTTCAGGTAAAAATTCCAATCGGCTCTGGCTCCCTTGCAGAACTCCTTTCCCCATTATTCCTCCTGCTCCAACAGAAATTTTCGATTGAATTACGTGCCATCCGCTTCCTTTTCTATCTTTTTCAGGATGCAAAAAAGTTTCCACACGGTCTCTTTGATAATCGTCCAAAACAAATCTATAAACTGGATAAACTGACAATAAAACCACAATTCCTATTACCCAAATCGGCTTCATATCTGCACCGTATAAAAAAATCATAAACAAAAATGAAGAAATTGTTATCAGTGTTGTTCCCAAATCAGGCTGTATTAAGATTAATAAGATAAGCGGTAGCGCTGGAAGAATAGAACCAATAATATCCTTTAAGTTATTAATTCCTTCTCTGTATTTTGTTACAATCCAGTACGCTATAATCAAGATAATCCCTACTTTTACAAATTCTGACGGCTGTAGCTGAAACGGTCCCAGTGCAATCCACCGTTGTGCTCCAAGCGTCTTTTTCCCTGCAAATCGAACCAGCAGCAACAAAACTGCTCCTATTCCATAAATATGCCAAATATATAATTTTAGAATTTTATAATCAATCGAAGCTATAGCAAACACTAGTATCGTTCCTATTGCAATCCACAGAATGTTCCTAATAACCATACCATTTTCCCTTGTTGCACTATATACAAATATAGTGCTGATTGTTGTAAGAGCATAAACGATTGATAAAATCATTTTATCCATCCGAAAAATACTATTTTTTATTCGGTCAGTTAATCTTTGTTTTTGAAACATTTTTTTCTCCTAATTCTTATTTTTAGTAATAAAGTTATTTTAAAACTAAATTTAAAAGTTATAACTATTTATTCAATCTAATACTGACTAAATCTTGAAAAATTTCAAGCACACTATTAAAAATTTTGTTAATTAATTAGTTAGTTAGTTAGTTATTAATATTTCCCAAAACCGTTATATTTTCTGCTAAATATTTCGTTTTTGCAAAAGTATTTACATCCTCAATTTTTACCTCATTAACTTCATTTTTCATTTTTTCAGTATCTAAAATTTCATTTTTTCTAATATAATAATTTCCTATAATTCCCATTCTTGAACGTGGATTCTCCATTGCAAAGGCGATTCTGCTCATATATTTGTTTTTTGCTTTCTGAAGTTCATCTTCTGTAACTCCATTTTCACGTAACTTTTTAAATTCTGAAAGCGTTATTTCTATTGCCTTTTCATAATTTTCTAGATTCGTTCCAATGTACGTCGATGTCAGGCCTCCTGATAAATAATATTGATTATACGTATAAACAGAATAGGCAAGTCCATTTTTCTCACGGATTTCCTGAAAAAGTCTAGAACTCATTGAACCACCAATAATATTTGCTAAAATATCCGTATATATTTTATTTTTACTGTTATAATCTTCACTTTGATGAGAAATACAGATATTAACTTGATTTATATCTTTTGAGACAATTTTTTTTCCAGCATTAAATGAAAAATCTATTTTATCACGTCTATCAATCTTTTTATCACCTAATTTTGAAAAATATTGATCAATTTTCTGAATAATCTCGTTTTTATCAAAATTTCCAGAAACTACAACCAAAATATTGTCTTTTGTGTATCTTTCCTTATAATATTTTCTGATTTCATCTGCAGTAAAGCCTTTTACACTAGCTTCTGTTCCAATAATAGGCTTTCCATACTGCCCATTTATACTGTCTGCATAATTCATTTCAAATACCAGATCATCTGGCGAATCCTTATACATCTTAATTTCTTCCACGATTACATCTTTTTCTTTTTCCAGTTCCTTTTCATCAATCGTAGAATTTGTAACAATGTCAAACAAAATATCCACAGACTTTCCTAGAAACTGTGTTAAGGCATTTATATAAAAAACTGTTTCTTCTTTTGTCGTATGTGCATTCACATTTGCTCCAAGATAGTCAATTTCTTCAGAAATTTCAAAATAATTTCTAGTAGGAGTCCCTTTAAAAATCATATGTTCCAGTACATGGGAGATTCCTTCCTCCGTATCACTTTCATCTCGTGAGCCAGTTTTTACAAATACTCCAACTGAGCAGGTAGAAATACTTTCAAGCCTATCAAAAATAACTTCTATTCCACTATTTGTCCTTATCTTCTCTATCATACCATTCCCTTCTTTTTTTATTTTATAAAAATCAAAAATATTTATTAGTATTCAGAATCCCTAAATAATTTTATTCCAACTATTAAGAATATAATTAACGGAATAAAACAAGCTGCATAAATTGGAACTGCTCCAGATACTGCCATCGAACGTAAAATCGTGCTGACACCGTAATAGGCATAACCAATTATTACAGATAATCCTATATTTAGAGCTGCTCCCCCTCTTACATACCTACTTCCTAGCGAAAGTCCAATTAGACACATAACGAATGAAGATAATGCAAAAGATATTCTATAATAAAATTCTATTCTTAAATTTAAGGAATCTGCTCCAACTCTTGTAAAATAAACTACCTTTTCACGTAATTCAGGCATTGTCAAATTTTTTGCCTTGACTGGGCTTGCCAGTACATCCTCCATTTTTGCAATAAATTTGAATTTTTTTGTATCAGCAGGTTTCATTAAATTAGTTTTATCATCGTATTCCTTTAAGTCTTTGAAAGTCCATTCATTTGTTTTGGGGTTAATTTTTCCAAAAGGAGAAGTGTATATTTTGCTTATTTCCTTAAAGCCTTTTTCAAATTTCAGTATTTCAATATTCTCCATGGTTCCAGTATTTTTATTTGCGTGTTCACTAAAAAGCACTGTTTTTTTATCAATTTTTACAAAAATAAATTTTTTCTCCGCCTTGACAGGTTCCTTATTATCAATTTTTAAAGATTTTAAATTTTCTTTTTTAGTGTTTGATTTTCCTAAAGCATCGTAATTTAACCAAAATACGCCCATACTTACAAGAAATGAAAAAATCATTGGAAATAAAGCTATTCTTGCGAAACTGATTCCACTTGTTTTCATTGCTGCGATTTCCAGCTGTTTTGCCATCTTGCTTATACACAGAAGACTTCCAAGCAGAACTCCAAGAGGAGCTGTATTTGTTATTATTTCAGGTGTTCCATATCTCAGGTATCTTATGGCATCATGTCCTTTAAGCTTTCCGTCCATAATCCATCCCGTAAGACTAATACTTTCAGCTAGTAAAAATATTAAGAAAAACATCATCATTCCTAAAATAAAACTTTTTACATAGTTTAGAATTATATATTTATCTAATTTATTCATACTCCTCCTTTCGCTAATTTCCTTTATATTTCTTTATTGAAAAATATATGCACATTATAAATAAAACAAAATTAGGAACCCACATTGCAATGTTTGCAGGTACATTATTTTTTAGCACCATAATCTTTGCATAACTTGCCATTCCTATATAACCAAATATAACAATCAAACTTATTCCAAAACTTATTCCTCTTCCACTTCGTCTATGCCCTACTGAAAGCAGTACTCCCAGCCAGCATAAAAATGTACTTGCAAATGGCCCTATAAGTCTTTGGTAAATTTCTACCTGTGCTTTTAGTGCAGTTTCCTTTTCTTCAGGATTTTTTATATTCTGTTTATAAAATTCATTCAATTCTTTTATATCCATCTCTTTACGGCTTTTTTTTACTTCCTTCTTATTTTCCCTAAAAAAAGTAGTGATTGGTATTTCCTGCTCCTGATACAAAGCAGAAACTTGGCTATTACCGTCTTTATCAAAAGCGTATCCTTTTACTTTCTTTAATCGTATAATTCCTGGATCAAATTTTGCATTTTCTGCAAGAAATACTATAGGATATGGATTATCTCCACGTTTATTTATAATCAGGAAATTCTTAGCTGTTGCTTTTTCATTATTTACTTCATCAATGTAAAATCCGAAGCCTTTTTCCTCATTTGTCAAAAAAACTTTTTCCTCTGACAATGAACTTGGTTTTGAAGCCAGAATTTGTTTTGTCTGTGCATTTATATTTTTTAAGGCACGAGGATTTACATATATTTCAAGCCCTAAACCAATCAACGTCAATATTATTCCAAAAATAAATGCTGGTCGGATTATTCTAAAAAGTCCTATTCCAGAACCTTCCATTGCAACAATTTCATTCGTTTCTGAAAGTCCTCCATAAACAAGCATTACCCCAAGAAATGCTCCCATAGGTATTGTCTGTACAAGAACTCCCGGTATAGCATAAAATAGATAGTCTATTATAGATATAAATGGCAAATCACTTGCAAACAGACGTTCCATAACTTCCATTATCACATTTAACATCATAATAAATGTAAATATGCTAATTCCAAATATTGACGGCAAAAGAAGTGAATTGTAAATATATCTGTCAATTATTTTCATTTTTATCAATTTTCCTTTTTTATTTTTCTTTTTATCTTATAATCATTTTTTATTTCTGTACCAAGGTGTTTATTCAATATCTTTTGTTTTTTCAAATTTATCTGGTTTTGGATTTTTATAATTATTTAAAACGTCATCTATTACTTCTTTCTCTCTCTGGCTAACAACATATCTTTCCACATCATCTTTTATGAATTTTGGAAAAGAATCTGCAAATTTTAATGCATGTTTTGTCATAAACTGAACAGAAAGGCTTTTGTCCCTTATTTCACGTATTCTTTTACTTCCTATAGATCCTGTAATTACTGTAATATAAACAATAACTGCAACAAAGAATAACTCCATTATTCCAAATATCATTCCAGAAAATTTATCAAATCTTTTTATTTTTATACTTTTTAAAAATTTTCTATTAGCTATAAGAACTATAGAATAGACAATACATTGGACTAAAACTATAATAACAAAAATTTTTAACTGATTTTGAGGTTTAATTTTCTCTGAATTAAAAAAAAGTTTACAAATATAATTTGTTATAAAAATAATAAAAATATATTTAAACATATTGAAAAATTCCAAAGAGAATCCTCTTCTATATCCAAGAAAAATAAATATTATCAGTAAAACTATAAAGCCAATATCCAGCATCATTTTCCCTACCTCTATTTTTCCACATAAATTCTAGGCACTCTCTGACTTATTCCACATAAAATCTCATACGAAATAGTATTACATAAATCAGCAACCTCTACAACACTTATATTTTCACCAAAAAATTCTACAACATCGCCTTTTTTAGCTTCATTTTTCAATTCTTCAGGAAGTAAAATTATAAGCTGGTCCATACAGACACGTCCTACAATTTCACATTTATATCCTTTATAAAAAACAAAGCCTTTATTTGACAAGTCACGTCTTACTCCATCAGCATATCCAATAGAAACTGTAGCATAAGTCTTTCCAGCTTTTCCTTTATAAGTATTTCCATAACTTATAAAACTATCTTCCTTTAATGTCTTTATATAGCTGATTTTTGCAAAGAGAGACATTACTGGCTTAAATTTATACGGAGCTGTTTCTTTGTCTGTAACCCCTCCATAAAGTATAATTCCCACTCTCACAAAATCTTCTATGCTATCTTGAAACTTCAAAGTTCCAAAACTGTTGTGCAGATGTCTGTATTTTATTGATGATATTCCACTTGATATTTTTTCACACATTGCTTTAAATTTGCTTTCCTGCAATTTTGTATAGTCTTTGTCACTATCCGATGATGAAAAATGCGAGAAAATTCCTATTGGATTAATATGACTGGAATTTTTAAGAATTTCATTCAGTTTTTCAGTCTCACTTTCCTGAAAGCCTACACGTCCCATTCCTGTATCTATCTTTATAAACACATCTGTAGTTTTCCCTTTTTCTTTTCCAGTTTTTTCCAAATATTCTATTTCCTCAAAATCTGTTACCATAAAATAAATATTTTTATCAGCAATCAAATCCATGTACTCATTTTCCACAGGTCCTAATATCAGCACCATAATATCATCATGAAGTTCTTTTATTTTAAGCGCTTCGTCACTTGTTGCAACTGCAAAATTCTTAATCCCTTTTTTTATAAGAGCATTACAAATTTCAAGCATCCCATGTCCATAAGCATCTGCTTTTATAACTGCTATTATTTTGTCTTTTGTCACAATTTTTTTAATTTCATCAATATTGCTATACAAATTATTTATATTTATTTCTGCCCAGCATCGCATTTTTCAATTCACCTTCTAAATTTATCATTTTATTTTTGATTATACTAGCACTTTATCTTTTTCATCATATCCATTTACTGTTTTACCAGAACTTTTTATAACATCTTTAACTTTAGGCTCATTTTTACCTTTTTTCATTATGTAAACTAAAGGACTTGCTACAAATACTGATGAATAAGTTCCAACAAGCATTCCTACAAATAGAGTCATACTAAATGTTTTTAATGTATCTCCACCTAAAATCAGAAGTACAATTACTGAAAATAGAGTTGTCAATGAAGTATAAATCGATCTTGTGAACACTTGATTTATTGATTTTTCAATAACAAGATCAAATGGTTCCACAGTTTTATTTTTACCTTTTCTATTTTTCTGAATATTTTCACGAATTCTATCAAATACGACAATCGTATCGTTAATAGAGTATCCTAAAATTGTAAGAATTGCGGCTATAAATGGAGTATCAATCTCATATTTAAGTATCGCAATAACTCCAAAGGCAATAATAACATCGTGAATAAGTGCTATCACTCCTGCCAGAGCATAAACAAACTCAAATCTTATAGTAACATAAATAATAATCAGGATACTTCCTATTATTAAAGACTGAATTGCATTTGCAGTTAATTCCTTACCGATTACTGCTCCCACAGTTTCATTTTTTACAACTTGATATTTACCAGTTTTTTTGCTTAATTCTGACATTATTTTTGTTTTTTGCGTATTATCAAGCTGCTCTGTTTTTATGATAACAGTATTATCTGTATCTGAAAACTGAACTCTTTTTGCCTTTAATTTAGGAATTTCGCCAATTAAACTGTTTAATGTCTCATTCACTGCATTTTGATCAATTTTCTTATCATATTTTAACTGAATTAACTCTCCACCTTTAAAATCTACACCAAGATTTAGCTTTATTGCAAACAGCGAAATCAATGAAACTATAACCATTATTGCTGAAATACCTAAAAAAAGGTTTCTACGTTGTATAACTTTTAAATTAATCTTCATTTAAAGCTCCTTTCCAGAACAGCTGTTCTCTTTTTATGTTAAATGTTTTTATGAATAATTTTAAAAATATTTTTGAAACAAATACTCCTGTAATTACAGTAGCAACTACACCAAGTGCCAATGTCACTGCGAATCCTTTAATTGGCCCAGTTCCTAGGAAAAACAGCACAGCCGCCACAAGCATTGTAGTCAGATTTCCATCAATTATGGCAGGAAAGGCATTTTCATAACCTCTTTCAACTGCATCATGAAGCGATTCTCCAAGCCGTAATTCTTCCTTTATTCTCTCATAAGTAATTACATTTGAATCAACTGCCATTCCTAATGTTAATATAAATCCTGCAATTCCAGGAAGTGTCAACGCTGCACCGATTCCGCTAAGTAATCCTAAAACTAGGACTCCATTTATTAAAAGTGCTATATCTGCAACAATTCCAGGTATTTTATAAATAGCAATCATAAATACTGAAATTACACCTAGAGCAATTAACCCAGCTATTCCAGTCTGTCTTATTGAATCTACTCCAAGTGTTGCTCCAACTGTTCTATTTTCAACAATTTTAATTTCCACAGGCAATGCCCCTGATTTTAACAGATTTGCAAGATTATTTGCTTCTTCGATTGAAAATCTTCCAGTTATAATTCCGCTTCCTCCGTTAATTTCACTGTTAATTGTAGGTGCTGACTGTTCCTTGTTATCAAGCATTATTGCCAGCTGTTTTCCTATATTCTCCCTTGTAATCTTAGCAAAAGTGTTTGCTCCTTGTGAATTTAATTCAAAACTTACAGAAGGCATCCCAACCTGATCTCTAGAAACTCCTGCTGTCTTTAATGCAGAACCTTCCAATAAAACAGGCCCGTAAGAACCGTCCTTATTTTTTATTCTAAACTCAAGTTTCGCTGTCGTACCAATCAATTCAATAGCCTTTTGAGGATCTTTTATCCCCGCAAGCTCCACTATCAATTTATCATTTCCACTAAGCTGAATAACAGGCTCAGCAACTCCAATACTATTTACCCTTCTTTCAATAATATTTTTAACTTTGCTCATTGTATCAGGCTCAATTTTCCCCTGTGCCTGTAATACAACTGATGTTCCACCACGTAAATCAAGTCCCAGTTTTACTTTATTAAAGTACAAAATAAGAGCTGGAACAAAAATTACCAAAAATAACCAAACATAATGTGATTTTTTATTCTGCATTTTTTTATCCTTTCTTTTTTTATTTAAATATCTATTCTTAAGGCAATGTGTCGAGATATTTTTGCAAAATTATTGACGCTGCAACCATATCTACTACTTTTCTACGTTCTTTTCCATTTTTTTTGGAATAGTTTTTTAGATAATGCTCAGCTTCTGTTGTTGTGTAACGCTCATCCACAAAGATAATCTGAATATTTGGAATACTCTTTTTCAATTCTTCCACAAATTCCTCTACTTTTTCCACCTGACGTTTTTTCGTGCCATCAAGGCTCTTCGGCATTCCCACAACAACTTTTTTTGTGCCTTCATCATCTAGTATTTCCTTTATTCTTTCAACAGAATTTGTCTTTGTTCTGTCAATTACTTCGAGAGCAGTTGCAAGAATTCCCAAAGGATCGCATTTTGCAACTCCAATTCTGACATCTCCTACATCTAATCCAATAAATTTCTTCATTTTTTATTTCTCATTTCTTAAACAATTTACCATTTTATATACTTAATAATATCTGCTTTAGTAAAAATCTAAATCTGCATATCTAAAAGTAAATTTATTATAATTTTTCAGTTACAAATTCAAATGCTTTTTCAACAGCTTCTTTTACAGCACTTCCATCTTTTCCACCAGCCTGTGCAAAATCAGGACGTCCTCCACCGTTTCCGCCAGCGACTTGTGCTGCAACTTTTACTATTTCTCCAGCCTTCACTTTTGAAATCAAGTCTTTTGTAACTCCAACTACAAAAACTGCCTTTCCATTGTTATTTGTTCCCAAAATGATGATTCCAGACTGCATTTTTTCTTTTCCTCTGTCTACAATCTCTTTCAGTTCATCAACATTCTTATCTTCAAATGAAGATTTTAACACTTTCACACCATTTACTGCTTCAACATTTTCAAGCATTTCATTGATTTCATATTTTACAAGTTTTGTTTGCATTTCCTCATGTACTTTTACTGCAGCTTTCATATCTCCAATATATTTTTCGATAATATCAACAACATTTTTTTCATCTGTTCTAAAAATATCAGATATTTCTTTTATTTTTTCTTCAAGTCTATTTACATAATTCAAGCTCTTATGTCCAGTTGTGGCTGTAATTCTACGTGTTCCTGAAGCAATTCCGCTTTCAGACTCAATATTGAATAATCCTATTTCTCCAGTTGATTTAACGTGTGTTCCTCCACAAAGCTCGATAGAATATCCGTCAATTTCAACAACACGGACTATATCTCCATATTTATTGGAGAAAAGTGCCATCGCTCCTCTTGCTTTTGCATCTTCAATATTTTCATAATTTATTTTTACCTGTAAATTTGATAAAATAATGTCATTTACACCTTTTTCAATTTTTTCAATCATTTCTGGACTGATTGCTTCGTAATGTGAAAAGTCAAATCTTAATTTTTCATCATCCACAAGCGATCCAGACTGCTCTACATGTGTTCCTAGATTTTCTCTTAAAACTTTGTGTAAAATATGTGTAGCTGTATGATTTCTCTGGATATCTTTTCTACGGTTTACATCAATTTGCATTTTCACTTCTACGCCTACCGCTGGAGCAATTCCTCTTGTGATTTCAACCTGATGAATAAAGACATCGTGTTTTTTAACCACATTTACAACTTTTCCTTCAAATTCTCCAGAAGTGATAATTCCTGTATCAGCAACTTGCCCTCCAGATTCAGCATAAAACGGAGTTTTATCAAAAATCATCTCATATCCTGAAATTCCTTCACTTTTGGCAATATGTAAAAGCGTGCTTTTTTCCTCAAAATTTTGTGAATATCCAGTAAATTCAGTTTTTCCGTGCTTTTCAAAAAATTCATCTATAAATTCATCTTTTATCATATCAGAAATTGTTGTTCTGCTGTCCTTTGAGCGTTGCACCTGTTCTGCCAGTTTTTTCTCAAATTCTTCTTCTGATGCTTCAAATCCTTGATTTTCCAAGATTAATTTTGTAAGTTCAAACGGGAATCCAAAAGTATCATACAGTTTGAAAGTCAGTTCAGCTGGCAATTCCTTCTGATTTTCTGCTTTTAATTTCTGAATTTCTTCTTCCAGCATTTCAGTTCCATTTTTCAAAGTTGTTGCAAATCTTTCTTCTTCCAGTCTTATAACTTTTTCAATATATTCCTGTTTTTCAGCTAATTCTGGGTATGCTTCATTCATTGTCTCAAGAACATAAGGCACTAATTTATAAAGAAATATATCTTCTTTTTCAAAAACCTTCTGTTTTGCGGAACTTCCAGCTCCAAAAGCACGTCTTATAATTTTTCTTAAAATATATCCACGTCCTTCATTTGATGGCAATACCCCATCTCCAATCAAAAATACAGAGGCTCTAACGTGATCGGCAATAATTTTTATTGCTTCCTCATTTTCATTTCCTTGAATTTCAAGTACAGATTTTATACCTTTTATAATATTTGTAAACAAATCAGTATCAAAGTTGTTATCCTTGTTTTGTACAACCGAAGCAATTCTCTCAAGTCCTGCCCCTGTGTCAATATTTTTTTCTGGAAGTGGCACAAGTGAACCGTCTTCAAGCCTGTTCCATTCAGTAAATACCAAATTCCAGATTTCTAGAAATCTATCTCCATCATCTCCTGGCTTTCTGTCAGCTTCTTCATTATTTTCCCCCATATTCTGAGTATCGTAATAAATCTCACTGCAAGGCCCGCAAGATCCTACAGGTCCTGCTGCCCACCAGTTATCTTCTTCTCCAAGCCTAACAATTCTTTCTGCTGGCACTCCAATTTCCTTGTTCCAAATTTCATAAGCCTCGTCATCTGTTTTATACACAGACACCCAAAGTCTGTCCTCTTGCAGTTTCAATACTTTCGTTATATACTCCCAAGACCATTCAATAGCTTCCTTTTTAAAATAATCTCCAAACGAAAAATTTCCTAACATTTCAAAAAACGTATGATGTCTAGGCGTTCTTCCTACATTTTCCAAGTCATTAGTTCTAATACATTTTTGATAAGTAGTGATTCTTTTAAATGGTGCCTCCTTTTCTCCCAAGAAAAACGGTTTAAACGGTACCATTCCTGCTACAGTCAGCAATAAGCTCTTATCGTCTGGTATAAGCGACGCACTTTCAAAATGCTTATGCTCTTTTGATTTAAAAAAATCTACAAAACTTTTTCTTATTTCATTTCCTGTCATTATTTGTTTGAGATTGTTGAAACAATCCCTCTCCTTTCCTATTGTATCTTTATTTTATTATTGTAAAATTATTATTTTCAACCAATATTGCTTCTTTATTATTAATCAATT
>NZ_CALHQO010000458.1:0-1520 GCF_938036635.1 uncultured Leptotrichia sp. | reverse complement strand
AGAATTTCCGCGCTATTGGTCATGCTGCTATTCAAATTAGTGGGATCACAGTTGTAACGGGAGAGAATAGCTCGGGGAAAAGTACCCTTTCTAAGCTATTATACTATCTGTTCAATACAGCTACCAATTATGAATTTCTAGTAAAGAAAAGTTTGTTTGATGAGTTAGATGATTTTTTTGATTTTTTAAAAATCATCTATCAAGAGAACAAAGAACTTAATAATATTGATTTTAAGGTATAAGTTTGGTATAATATGCTCAAATCCATTTAAAATTAAGATAATAAAAGTTAGATAAATTTAAGTTTAAGTAAAATAGTCATAACCTTTGAGTCTAATTTTAAAGAAAGATTATTATAGATGTACTAAAAATAAATAAAAAGGAGAAAATTTAGAAAATGAATAAAAATAAAATTGCAAAAATATTGCTGTTATTCGTTATTATATTGTTTGGACTAGGAAAACTGTATCTAAGTAGAAATAACAGTATAAATGCAAAGGAAAATTTTTCAAAGGAATTTGTTGCACAAAATAAGAGAAATAATAAAAAGAATGTTATTAAACAGAAAAATATAGAAAATAAAAATGAAAAACGAACTCAAAATACTTCAAACCAAGGAGATAGAAAATATCAAATTGATTATGACCATGTGATTGGCGGGGATGAAAATTCACAAGGGAAAGTTACCGGTGGACATTCACTTTTGCGTGGAGATGTGAGAATTGTAAAAAAAATTGGGAATCCAGCTAAAAACGGAGTGTATCGAGCAAGTATTGAAGTAAAGAAAAAAGACGGAACTTGGCAGGCAAAAACTTCTAATGGTGGAGTAAATACAATGTTTCCAGAAAACTGGGATGAAGCGAGAATTATTGACGAAATAAATTCAGCATGGGAAAATAGAAAAGATCTTAAAGGCAGAGATAATAATATGTGGCAGGGAATAAGTAAAAGCGGAGTTCTGATCCGTGGTTACAAAAGCCCTAGAATAACGGCTTATCCAGTTTATGAAAATCGTTAGAAGCAATTTTAGGAAAGGAGTAGTGTGAATGATTATAAAATTTGGTTATTATGATGATGAAGATTTTGGATTGACTGCATTTCCAGAAATAAAATTTTCTGAAAAAGAAATAACAAAAAATAATAAAAAAAATGGATATTTAGAAAAAAAGAAAGCAGTGTATACAAAATATCTGATAACTGGAATAATGGAAGATTTTCCAGATATGGAAATAATTGATATTTTTTTGCCACAGCTAGAAAAAGTTGAAACTGGAAAAGTGCAGGAAACTCTTTGGGATGGACAGGCTTTTCAGCATAAAATTAGTAAGGAAAAAGTAGAATTTGAGCATACAATTTTTGGAATTTGTGAGGAATATCCGCTGTGGGAATGTAAGTTTGAAGACTATAGAAAGGTTTTTGAAGGCTGGAAAAAGTTTTCAGAAATGGAAGTTGATTTAAAAAGTGAAGTTATAGTGGAGATTTAAGAAATAAAAAATAAAAATATGAAAAAATATTTATTA
>NZ_CALHQO010000457.1:0-2584 GCF_938036635.1 uncultured Leptotrichia sp. | reverse complement strand
ATAAAATTATATTTAAAAAAATAAAAAATATTGATTTTTTTATATAAATTTGTTGAAATAAATATGAGAAAAATGTATAATAGTACGTGACATTTTCAAAAATTTAGAAATATACTTAGACCTTTTAAAGATCGAACTGATAACTTAGGTTTAAGAGAAAAAGTCATAATTTTGGAGTTCGATTTTAAGATAATTTTAGTGTATACGAAAATGAAAGGAGAAATTTTCTTTTTATAAAGAAATGAAGAAAAATGAAAAAGTTACTTACAGTTTCGCTATTTTTAGCAAGTGTTAATTTAATTTATGCAGAGAATGAACAAAGTGCTGATACTAGAGGAATATCGGAAAAAATAATTCAAAATACTAAACCGGCAGCACAACCTGCACAAAAACAAGCAGGATTTTGGGATTTTTATGAAAAGCAGCAGGCAAAGCTTTTGAAGGAAAATGATAGGGCATTATTTGATGAACTCAGCACGAATGTTAGAGCACAGGATGATTTTTATAGTTATGTAAATGAAAATTGGGAGAAAAAAACAAAAATACCTTCAACAAAGCCAGCTTGGGGATCTTTTTATGAACTTAATGAAAAAAATCAAGATTTTTTACGTAATTTAATAAAGGAGCTAAAAAATAAAACATCATTAACTCCCGATGAAAAAAAGGTTGTAACACTTTATGACAGTTTCTCTAATATGAAAAAAAGAAACGAGGAAGGATTAGCACCTATTAAAAAAGATTTAGAAAAGATAAATGCAATACAAAATATTGAAGATTTGAAGAAATACAATGTAGAAGTTACAAAATTTGGAGGCTCTGAATTTTATGGCTGGGGAGTAGGAACAGACCTTAATGACTCTAAAAATAATGCAATTTATTTAGGAAGTGCTGGACTAGGGTTGTCAAGAGATTATTATCAAAAAGATACTAAAGAGAATAAAGCAGTATTGGAAGAATATACTAAATATGTTAGTGATATGTTAAAATATTTAGGAGAAAGCAATACTCTTGAAAAAGCAAAAAAAATAGTTGCTTTTGAAAAAGAAATAGCAGGAACCTTGATGACAAATGAAGAACGTCATGACGTAAAAAAATACAATAATCCTTTAAAAGTGACTGATTTAGCTACTTTATCTAAAAATGTAGATTTAGCACAATATTTGAAACAGCTTAATGTAAAAACTGATAAAGTAATAATAACAGAACTAAATTATTTTAAAAATTTGGATAAATTTGTAAATAATGAAAATATTAACGTAATTAAGGATTACATGAAATATAATTTAATTAGTTCTTCAGCTGGACTTTTAAATGATGCAATTAGTTTGAGAAGTTTTGAATTTTTTGGTAAATATTTAAATGGACAAAAGGAAAGAGAAATACTTGAAAAAAGGGCATTAAACTTTACAAATGAAACTTTAGAAGAAATAATTGGTAAAATTTATATTCAGAGAAATTTCTCTCCAGAAGCTAAGAAAAATACTCAGCAAATGGTTGAATATATTAAAAAAGCTATGAAAAATAGAATTGAAAAACTAGATTGGATGAGTGCAGCAACTAAGAAAAAAGCGCTTGAAAAATTATCGAAAGTTACTGTCAAAATCGGATATCCTGACAAATGGAAAGATTATAGTAAAATGACAATCTCAAGCGAGGATTCTTTGTATGACCAAATGAAAAAAATTAGTGAATGGGGATATAATGAAGAAATGACTAAAGTTGGTAAACCAGTAGATAAAACGGAATGGCATATGTCTCCGCAAACAATAAATGCTTATTATTCGCCAACAAGTAATGAAATAGTATTTCCAGCAGGAATATTACAATATCCATTTTATGATTACAGCAGATTAGAAATGGCCAGCAATTTTGGAGCAATAGGATCAATTATTGGACATGAACTTACACATGCATTTGACGTATCAGGAGCAGAATATGATGGAGACGGAAATATAAAAAACTGGTGGACGACTGAAGATAAAATGAAGTTTGATATGGCTACGAAAAAACTGGAAAATCAATTTTCAAAATATACAGTTGGAGATGGAGTATATGTTAATGGAAAATATACATTAACAGAAAATATTGCAGATTTAGGAGGATTAAACCTTGCTTATGATGCATTCCAATTATACCTTAAAGATCATCCAAATTCTACAAAAGCTTATTCAGACACTGTAAATAAATTATTCTTTTTAAGTTTTGCAAGAATGTGGAGACAAAAATCGACACTAGAATATTCAAAAAATCTAGCAAAAACTGATTCACATTCGCCAAATATTTTCCGTGTAAATGGGACTTTAGAAAATGTGGATGCTTTCCATAAAGTATTTGAAACAAAACCAGGAGATAAAATGTATAAAGCTCCAGAAGATAGAATAAAAATCTGGTAAAATGATTAAATAACAAAACAAAAATTATCTTGACTATATCGAGATAGTTTTTTTATGCTCTATTTTCCCCATATTTTCCCCAATAAAAAAGCCGCCATTTATTTTGGCAACTTACTTTTTCAAAAGAAGAAAATCTATCTAATTTAATTATACACTATTTTCATTAAATGTCAATTTTATTGCAATATGCG
>NZ_CALHQO010000456.1:0-2583 GCF_938036635.1 uncultured Leptotrichia sp. | reverse complement strand
AAATGAAAAATATTACTTTAAGGAAGAAAATGCCAATTTTTTTATTTGTGATTCTTGCAAGCATATTGAAACTATGCCTGAATTTTCAAATGAAGAAACAGAAAAAGAAAAAAGCGAATTAAAAAAACGAGGCTTTTCACTATTATCACATCTTTCGATTTTTAAAGGAAAATGCAACGATTGTGATTAAATCTATGATTTATACTAGACTCTGTTTGAGAAATGAAATTATATTTTAATTATTTAGCAATATTAGGTTTTTATCCATTGTTTAAATGAGGTTTAGTATAAATTAAAAGAGGAACTATCACTTAAAGACAGTTCCTTTATTTTTTTATTGACTTAATTAATTAGTATCTGTTATATCATAATCCACTAAAATTTCAATTTCTCCATTTTCATAAACAAACAGTCCAGTAACAGCTTCGTGAGGCAAGTCGCTATGCATTTTCTCGGCTGCTTTACGAATATATCCTTTTTGTGTTTCATCATTAGTTGGGCAACCGGCACAGTCACTATGTCCTGCCACAAAGATATGGTCAGATTTATGTTTATTAACCGAGATTAAAACAACCTTATCTTCTATTTTTTTTAAATACTCCTCATCACTAACAATTTTATTTACAGCTCCTGCATCAGTAATGGTATCAACAAAAGTATATCTATAATTACTTCTGATATATTCATTCAAAATATGAATAAATCTCCCATCCATACAGCATACTAAAGTACAAAACATAATATCCTCCCTCATTCAAGCAACTATATATTTTAAATTATTATAAATTTGAAGTCGCTTGAAAAATATCTTAAAGATGTTGAGATTATAGCATATTTATTGGCAAAAATCAAAAATTTTAACTTAGTAAATTTTCTAGAAAATACTCAATCACATACTCTGCACATTTTATCCCATCAACTGCTGCCGACATAATTCCACCTGCGTATCCTGCCCCTTCTCCACAAGGCATAAGCCCTTCGATATTTGAGAAAAATCTTTCATTTCTAGGAATTTTCACTGGAGATGAACTACGGCTTTCGACACCTGAAAGAATTGCGTCATAACTGGCAAATCCTTTTATTTTTCTATCCATTAAGGTAATTCCTTCTTTTATAGAATCGTTTATAAATTGTGGAAAAATTTCATTTAAGTTTGCAAATTTGTAGCCTGCTAGGTAGCTTGGCTTTACTTTTCCTAATTTTGTTGAGATTTTATTATTTACAAAATCGCCAAATAGCTGAATAGGAGCTTTGTAATCTTTTCCACCAAGCTCGAATGCTTTTTCTTCCAATTTTCTTTGAAATTCAACTCCAGCTAGAACGCTTTCTCCTGGAAAATCTTCAGGAAATACATTTACCAAAATTGCAGAGTTTGCATTTTCTAAATCTCTTTGTGAATAGCTCATTCCATTTACGACAAGTCTGCCTTCCTCGCTAGAAGATGGCACAACTACACCGCCAGGACACATGCAGAACGTATAAACTCCACGTCCATTGCTTGTCTTTACATTTAATTTGTATTCTGCGGCCGGCAATTTATCAGCAAATTTTCCATATTGCGAATAATTTATCATACTTTGAAGATGCTCAATTCTGACTCCTACTGAAAAAGTTTTCCGTTCCATTGCCACATTTTCTTCGTTTAGCATAAAGAAAGTATCCCTTGCACTATGTCCAATTGCGAGAACTAAAATATTTGTTGGAATTTCATAAATTTTATTTTCATCAGAATTTTCCACATTTTCAACTAAAACGCTTTTTATTTTGTTATTTTCAGAATTAGTTTTTTCATAGTTTATTTTTACAAGTTTTGTGCTAAAACGGTACTCTCCTCCAAGACTTTCGATTTTATGCCTGATTTTACGCATTATTTCGATTAATTTATCGGTTCCAATGTGGGGCTTTGACATATAATTGATTTTGGGATCAGCACCAGCGAGAATTAATTCATCATAAACCTTCTGAATCCGAAAATTATTTGTATTCGTGTTTAGTTTCCCATCTGAAAATGTTCCAGCTCCTCCTTCTCCAAACTGCACATTTGAATATTTATCAAGTTTTCCAGTTTTGAAAAAATTATAAACATCCTTTTCACGCTCATCTACATTTTTTCCCTGCTCAATGATAATTGGCTTTAATCCAGCTTCAGCAAGCACAAGTCCAGCAAAAATTCCGGCAGGTCCGCTTCCAACAATAACAGGACGTTTTACATTTTCAGTTTCTGTAAAATTCTCAATTTTATCCACAAAATAAGGTTTTTTCTCAATTTTTCGAACATTTTTTACATTTTCAAATCTTTTCTTTTCCGTTTCCTCATCAAAGTTAAAGGAAATATCCACCGCATAAACAAATACGACATTATCTTTTTTTCTAGCATCAATTGCCTGTCCTGCGATTTCAAATGACTTTACTTCATTCTCATTAATTTTGTAAAGTTTGTAAACTGTTTTTTTTAAATCATTTTCGCTGTGTTTTACAGGCATTTTTATATTATTTATTCTAATCATTTTTCTCCTTAATTTAGTTTAGTTGTTTTTAAAAGTTTGCAATATTATTTTTATTTTAAATAGTAAATTTTCTAAA
>NZ_CALHQO010000455.1:0-1707 GCF_938036635.1 uncultured Leptotrichia sp. | reverse complement strand
TTTTTTTAAAAGTCTCAATTTCCGCAATAATTTCATTAATCGGTCTTTTTAAAAATGTTGGATATAAAGCCTTCCCAACACAGAATGAACAGTCGAAAGAACAGCCTTTTGTAGCTTCAATGCTATTTATGGAAACATATCTTTCCTTTTTCAGAAGTTCCCTTTTTGGTAATTTCAAATTTTCCAGGCTATTTTCCTTCTGCACATAAAATTTCTTTAAACTGTTATTTCTCGCATCTTCCATTATTTCCGTAAAAAGCCATTCAGAACGCCCAATTACAACAGAATCACAGTGCTGTATCGCCTCTTCTGGGCAAAGTGTCGGATGCGGTCCACCTAAAATAACCTTTTTTCCTTTGCTTTTAAAGTATCTTGCGTATTTATACACTCTTTCCGAGGTTCCCGTAATAGAAGTCATAACCACAATATCCGCATCCAGTTCAAGCGGTATTTTTTCAATTGTTTCATCATGAATTACAACTTCGATGTCTTCTGGAATATACGCCGCAAGTGTCGATAATGTGAGCGGTGCATAGTGAATCGCCTTCTTAAATGTTCCGTTAAACCTGTACATTGCCCCTGCTGGTGCCAGTAATGCCACTTTCATTCTCCAAATCCTCCTGCAAATTTATTTTCCCAGCCAAAATTTTTATCTAGCAACCGATATTTTATATCGCCTATTTTCTGCTTTTTCGATTTTTCAGCCGTATAAGTCTTTAATCCATCCTTTTCTATTAAAAATACTCTTACTTTCCTCAACTGCCCCAATTTATACGCATATTCATAATGAAATGCCTTGCATAAACTGCTGTTAATTTCATTTTCAATTTGTTTCCAATTAAATTTTCTTCCTTCTTTTTTTATTTCTAAAAATAAAGTATAAAAAATTTCCCCTATTTCATTTTTTACTGGTGCAAACAGCAAAAATTCTCCCTTTATATTATTTTCTTCCAATGTTGTTAAAACCTGCTTTTCCACAAACGAATTTTTTAATTTTTCCCCCACAATGTCAGAAAAACTATTTATTCTGCCAACAAACCTTACAATTGGAATTTTATGATAAAATCCTGTAACTTCCACTATATCATTCGTATTATATCTGTAAAGCCCTGCATTTGTCGTAACAACAACGCAATAACGCTCTCCCAGCTCCAATTCATCCAAAAGTTTTGGACTCCTGTTTTCCAGCTTATCATCAGAAACCTGAATAAATTCATAAAAAAACGAGTTATAGGCAATAGCGCTCCCATTTTTCACATTTTCCAGCGGAAAACTTACGATACATTCCGTTGACATAAGACCTTTTCCCTGAAATTTCAAATTTATGTTTTTTTTATTGGGATTCAATTTTTCCTTCAATTTTATAAAAATTTCATAGGAATCACTATCCGACCAGCAGCTCACAAGCGAAAGCTTTTCCCAAATCACAGAGTAATCCACAAAGTTTTCCACAATTTTATTTCCTGATTTAGTTTCCAAATTCTTATTTTCAGCCATGATTTCATTCTCGTTATTTTTTTCCGTAATTTCTAAATTCTGAGTTTTATCATTTTTACTCAAAATATTTTTTTCATATTTCTCAAAATAATTTATCAAAAATTTACTTCTATTTTTTTTCCACAATTTCCTATACTTTTTCTTAATAATCTGAAAATACTTTTTATTTCCCAAATTTTTATCGGCAAAAAACTCAGTGCCTAAATCCTC
>NZ_CALHQO010000454.1:0-1707 GCF_938036635.1 uncultured Leptotrichia sp. | reverse complement strand
GTTCCACAAAGGTTTTTATTTTTTTTATAGTCCTTGTATATTTTTCTAAATACTGCAAATACGATTGCAGCTGCAATTATAGCGATTATAACTGTTTTTATTATCATTTTCTGCACTTCCTTTCAAAATTTTATTTCATATCTATATAAATAGCCTTGCGATATTGAAGAATAAGGTTGATACTACGTAAGGCAGAATTAACAGCATTGACACTTGAAATGCTAATAATTTCCATCCAAACTCTTGTTTTAAAGCTCCCATTGCTACGGCACATGGCACTACCAAAAGGACATACAGCATAAATGAGTATGCTCTTAATTGACCATATTTATCATTCCACAAGCTTCTAATTGCGGGAATGATATTTCCACCTGCATCTTGGTCAAGCTCCTCCTGACTTTTCATTTCCAATGTCGCAATTTTGAAGGTTGCAATATGTCCTAATGATTTTACTGACTCTACTGCTGCTCCTCCCAATCCAACTACTTGATCTTTTAAATCTGATACAAAATTATATTCTTTTTTCTCATCATCTCCTTGAGATAATAAAATTTGTCCTAAAAATCCAACTACTGTTTCTTTTGCAATAATACTTGGCACAATAGAAGCTACAGGTTCCCATCTGTCACCAAAACCAGTTGGCTTGAATACAGGCTGAACAACTTTTGCTGCTTGACCTATATATGAACTTTCAGCATCTCCTTTATTTGGGAAATATTGAAAGAACCAAATAATTAATAAAATTCCTAAAACTATTGTAGTTGCTTTTTTTATGTAAGAAAAAGTTCTTGATTTCATATTGTTCCAAACAGCTTTTGCACCTGGAAGTCTGTATGGTGGCAATTCTATAAGTAACTCTGTGTTGTTTCCTTTAAAGTATTTAAATCTTTTTAATACAAAAGCTACTAAAAGAGCCATAAATACACCAAAAACATAGATTGAAACTACAACTAAAGCTGCATTTTTACTGAAAAACGCTGCCGCAAGTAATGAATAAACTGGTAATCTTGCTCCACATGACATAAATGTTGCGATAACTCCTGTCAATCTTCTTGTTTTTTCATCTTCCAATGTTCTTGTTGAATAAATTGCTGGAACTGTACATCCAAATCCGATTAGCATTGGGATGAATGCTTTTCCTGAAAGTCCAACTTTTGTCATCATTTTATTTAAAATAAATGCAACACGAGCCATATATCCGCTTTCTTCAAGGATTGCCATGAAGAAGTAAATAAAGAACATAAGTGGAACAAATGTCAATACCGAACCTACACCAGCCAAAATTCCATCAAGTATAAAGCTGCTTAACCAATCTGGCACTCCTTCGATGGCGTGACCTACATATTTTATGACGAAGTCACTGAAGAAACCATCAATCCAGTCGATAAACGGTGAACTTCCATCAAATACAATTACGAAGACAGCATAAATTATAGCAAGAAATGCTATCCCACCGAAAAACTTATTCAAAAGAATTTTGTCAATTTTATCAGTTAATGCAAATTTATCTCCAGTCCCTCTTTTTAGGTTCATTGAGATAATTCCACGCACTATTCCGTATCTTTCTCTTGCCAAAGCATCTTGAGGTTCAAGTCCATAACGATTCTCAATATTTTTCTTTTCAGTTTCTCCGATATTTGAAACACTTACTCCAAATTCAGTTTTTACTCTTGCCGCTACATTGGTATCATCTTCCAAAATTTTAAT
>NZ_CALHQO010000453.1:0-1707 GCF_938036635.1 uncultured Leptotrichia sp. | reverse complement strand
ATTCGTGCATCCATGACTTTTTTATTTTCTTCCTTCAAAATAGAACTTGAATTATAGAAATTATTAAATAATTTTGCTATGTCAAATAAATAGTCTGCTATTATGTTTGGACGATAACTTTCATAAGATTTTACAACTGTTTGTGGAAATCTCAGAAGCTCAACTGCTAATTCACGCTCAACACCATTCATATTTTCCAAAATAATATCTTTATTTTCAACATTGATATTTTCTTCCTTCAATTTTCTGAAAATAGACATAATCCGTACATAAGTATATTGTAAATAAGGTCCTGTATTACCTTCAAAACTAAGTACCTTGTCCCAAGTAAATGTTATATCAGAAGTCCTGTTCTGGCTCAAATCAAAGTATTTTATAGCTCCGCTTCCCACAATTTCAGCAATTTTTTCTTTTTCTTCTTCTGGAATATTCGGATTTTTTTCATCAATTACCTTTTTAACTTGAGTTTTTGCCTCATCCAGCAAATCGACAAGTCTTATTATATTTCCACTTCTAGAAGAAAAAATCATTCCATCTCCAAATCTCATAATTCCAAATACAACATGAGTCTTTTTGTAATTATAAGGTTCTCCAAGCATTTCTCCAATTTCAAAAACCTGCTTAAAATGATTTTGCTGCCTATCGTCAGTTAGGTAAACAGCTTCGTCTACATTTAATTCATCTTTTCTAAATTTCATTGTAGCCAGGTCAGAAGTTGTATACAGGAAGCTTCCATCTTTTTTCTGCACAATTGCAGGTGGCAGCTTGTCATTTTCAAAAAACACAACCAATGCTCCCTGATCTTCACGTGCAATACCTTTTTCTTTTAATTCTTCCAGTACAGCTGGCATCATATCATTATAAAACGATTCGCCATAATAATAGTCGAAGTTCACACCAAGCCTATCATAAATTTTATTGTATTCTTTTAGTGAAATATCTATAAATTCCTTCCACAATTTTTGATTTTCTTCATCTCCAAGCTGTAATTTTTTCAGTTCTTCACGAGCCTCATCCTCCAAAGCAGGATTTTTTTTAGCTTCATCAGAAAACTGCACATAAATTCTTTCCAGTTCACCAATTGGATCTTCTTCGTAGGACTTCTTATTCAGCCAATTCTTATAAGCTACAATGAGTTTTCCAAACTGTGTTCCCCAATCACCAATATGATTGTCAGCAAGTGTATGAAAACCTAAAAATTGTAAAGTTCTCTTGATGGAATCACCGATAATTGTACTTCTCAAATGTCCAATGTGCATTCTTTTAGCAATATTAGGTGAAGAATAATCAATTATTATAGTTTTATCTGTATTTAGAAAAGAAAAATCATATTTTTCATTTTCCACTTTTTTTAATTCTTCATTCAAAAAGTTATTTTTCAAATAAATATTAATAAATCCTGGCCCTGCAATTTCCAACTTTTCAATAATATCATTTTCTTTAAAATTATCTACAAGTGTACTTGCAATCTCTCGTGGATTTTTACCAATTAATTTTGAACTAACCATCGCAAAATTTGTCTGAAAATCCCCAAATTCTCTTTTTGTGGAATTTTGAATATCGACTTTTTCTGTATAATCAGCACCAAAAATATTATTTATATTTTCTGAAAACAACTTTTTTAATTTTATTGTCAGCAATTCCATTATTTTAAAATTTTTTTCCTTTCTTTCAAAATTTACGTTAATTTTAGGATAACGCATAATC
>NZ_CALHQO010000452.1:0-1131 GCF_938036635.1 uncultured Leptotrichia sp. | reverse complement strand
AATTGATACAATAAAACTTGATAGAAAAGGTGGTAAATTATGAAATATGAAATAGTAGAAATTAAAGAAAAAACTCTTGTTGGATTTAAAACAAGAGTGAAAGATGATGAAACAATGTCTGAAAAAATTTCAAATTTATGGAAAAAACTGTATTCTGAAGAAGGTGCCAAAAATATAAAGGACAGAATTAACAATAATGCTATTGGAGTCTATTATAATTACAGTAATGAAAATGGCTTTGAGTACGACTGTCTTACAGGCTGTGAAGTGAAAAATAAAATTGATGAAATTCCTGAAGATATGACAAGTCTAGAAATTCCTGAAGGAAAATATGCAAAATTTGTGATTTTTGGTGATCCTGTAAAGGCTGTTGGAGAATTTTGGTATAAATTTTGGGAAGAATTTGGGAAGGAAAAATCTGATATAAGAAATTATACCTATGATTTTGAAGAATATATAGCAGGTAATGATTATGAAAATACAGAAATTCACATTTATATCAGTATAAAATAATAACTAGGAGATGATAGTTATGGCATTTGATTTTAAAAAGGAATTTAAAAAATTTTATAGACCGTCAGAAAAACCTGAAATTATAGAAATTCCTAAAATGAATTTTATAGCAGTGCGAGGAAAAGGAAATCCCAATGAGAAAGAAGGGGAATATCAAAAAGCTGTTGAAATGTTATACGGAGTTGCCTACACTCTTAAGATGAGCTATAAAACAGAATACAAAATTGAAGGATTTTTTGAATATGTTGTTCCACCACTAGAAGGGCTTTGGTGGCAGGAAAATGTAGAGAATGAAAATTATCTGTTAAACAAGGAATTATTTAACTGGATTTCTTTAATTAGAGTACCTGATTTTATTAAAAAGGAAGATGTGGAATGGGCTATAAAGTGTGCTACTAAAAAAAAGAAAAAGGATTTTTCAAAAGTTGAATTTTTCAGCTATAATGAAGGACTTTGCGTACAATGCATGCACATAGGAAGTTACAATGATGAACCTGAAACTATTCAAAGAATGAATGAATTTGCACAAAATAACGGATATAATATAGAATTAACAGAAAAAAGATATCATCATGAAATTTATTTGAGCAACCCGAGAAAGGCAGATGTGAATAAGAT
>NZ_CALHQO010000451.1:0-1058 GCF_938036635.1 uncultured Leptotrichia sp. | reverse complement strand
GTTTGTTGAGCAGGAAGATGTGATTTCAATGGCTGAAGAATTGACAAAGACAGTATTTAAAGATGTTACAGGGATTGAAATTACTGAAAAATTTCCAAGAATGAGCTACGATGATGCGATGAATTTTTATGGTTCAGATAAGCCAGATTTGAGATTTGATATGAAATTGATTGATTTATCTGAAGAAACTACTGATTGTGGATTTGGCGTTTTTGAAAATGCATTGAAAGATGGTGGGAATGTAAAAGCAATTGTTGCACCAAATGCGGAAAAATTCTCAAGAAAATATATTAAAGATTTGGAAGATTATGTGAAAACATACTTTAAAGCAAAAGGTTTGGCGTATATTAAAATGAATGAAAATGGAGAAATAAATTCTCCAATTGCGAAATTCTTCTCGGAAGAAAAATTGACACAAATTATTGAAAAATTGGGAATTAAAAATAATGAAGTTGCGTTAATTTTGGCTGATAAATATAAAGTTGTGCATGATGGATTGGGAGCGTTGAGATTGAAACTGGGAGAAGAGTTGGAATTAATCGACAAAAATGCGTTTAAATTCTTATGGGTAGTTGATTTTCCTATGTTTGAATGGAGTGAAGAAGAAAATAGATATAAAGCGCAACACCATCCGTTTACTTCAATTAAGGAAGAAGATAGAAAGTATCTTGATACGAATGAACTTGCAAAAATTAAGACAGATTCATACGATATTGTCTTAAATGGTTATGAAATCGGTGGAGGAAGTATTAGAATTCACGATGAAGCTTTACAAGCAAAAGTTTTTGAAAAATTAGGATTCAGCCAAGAAGAATTGGAAGATAAATTTGGATTTTTCTTGGAAGTCTTAAAATATGGAGTTCCGCCACATGGAGGACTTGCTTATGGAATAGACAGATGGCTTATGGCGATGTTGAAGGAAGATTCAATAAAAGAAGTAATTCCGTTCCCTAAAACGAATAAAGGACAAGACTTGATGACTGGAGCGCCTGCGGGAATTGAAAAACAAGTGCTTGAAGATGACTTGAGATTGAAATTACTGGAAATTGAAAAAGAAG
>NZ_CALHQO010000450.1:0-1083 GCF_938036635.1 uncultured Leptotrichia sp. | reverse complement strand
GTTGGTGGAGGTTTTATTGGATATTCCTGTTATTATTTGGGGAAAAAGGAAATAAAAAAATAAGAATAAAGAATTGAAATAATTGGAGAATATAACAAGGGGCCTAATCCTTTGTTTATGAAAAATTTAGGAGGAGTAATGAAAATTAGCTTAAATCGTGAAAATTTTAATTCAGCACTTGAAAAGCTGAAGAGAGAGTATAAAATATATGCACCAATTGAAATTCCGTTTCGTGGTACATTTTCAGATACTTCTGTAATTAGATATTCTGAAATTGATAAGATTGAAGAGATATGTTTTGATAAAAAATCTCATTTTTCAGCAAAGGAAGTAATGCTGCCAATAACACAGACAATGTTTTATTTTACAGAAGAAGGATGCAAGATGCCCAAAGAACAGGAACAAAAATATCTTATATTTCTTAGAAGCTGTGATTTACATGGTGTCAAAAGAGTTGATGATATTTACTTGAATAATAAATTTTTGGATATTTACTACAAGAGAGTCAGAGATAAAGTTAAATTTGTAGTGTTTGGATGTCCAAATTCATTTGAGAACTGTTTTTGTGTAGATATGGGCACTAACAAGACTGATGAGTATAATATTGGAATAAAAGTTACAGAAAAGGAAATATTTGCTGATATAAAAGATGATGAATTGAAGGTATACTTTGATGAACTTATAGCTGAAAAAAATACCAGAAACGCTGATGAAAATAAAATAAATGAAATGTACATGGATGTAAAAGATGAAAAAATGAAAAAATATCTTGAAGAAATAATTGCTGAAAATAATAGTAATAAGATAAAAGAAAATGTTGAATTTGAAATGGAATTTGTAGAAGATAATGAAATTCATGTGGATATTCCTGACAATATTGAGCTTGAAGATATAATAAATTTGGATTTATGGCGTGAATACGACAGTCGTTGCATAGCCTGCGGAAAATGTAACTTTGTTTGTCCAACTTGTACCTGCACGACTACACAAGATGTTTTTTACAGTGAAAATGAAAACAATGGAGAAAGAAGACGTGTGTGGGCTTCATGTCATGTGAACGGCTTTACGGATATGGCTGGGGGG
>NZ_CALHQO010000449.1:0-2071 GCF_938036635.1 uncultured Leptotrichia sp. | reverse complement strand
AAGCTATCATCCCAATTCAACGACAGTGATGCCGGCTCCTCCGAACTGGACGTGTTCGTCTGCAAAATTTTTCAAAAAAGTTAAGTCATTCCAAAACACAAAGGAAAAATCTTAATATAAAAATCCTAATATTTGGAATATCTGCTTCAACAATCATACTCGAAATTCTAACTTTGATAGAAAATCTCAAAAATACTAATCAAACATTCTTATTTTATCCAAATTTTTTTGAAATATTTTCTTATTATTGTAAAAATCAGTTTTATTTGCCTTTGCCAGCTCCGATTTTATATACCAGTTTTGATACCTGTTGTAATACAATATTTCTTCACTTGGCTTATTTTTCCCTTCAAAATTTTCATAATAAAAATCAATTGCATCCTGCGTACGATTCTCATTTAAATAAAAGCTTATTGCAAACCATCCCATCGTCAATTTGTATGCCCACGCCTGCTCATCAGAAATACGTGATTCTTCCGTTTTTATTTTATCATCACACATCTTCATAATGGAATTTAAACTTGCAAGGGCCGCTTTTTCATCATTTTTCATAACATTCCAGATTGCATCTCTTCCTATCGTATATGTTACAGCAATTCTAGTGATTAAATAATCAGGATATTCCCTTTTAAGTTTTTCATAATTTTTATCAAACGCTGCTGTATCTCCTTTGTTAGCATAATACATATTTGAAAAAAATAATTTTGACACTTCATAAGGGTTATATTTTTCATACCGCTTAAAATTATTTAATTTTTCAGCATCACTTTTTCCAAGTGCATTATAAATATTTATCAAATTTTCTGATAACACAAAATTCTTCTCATTCTTTTTCAGCAATGCTTCAATTTTTAATGCCAAATTTTTTACTTTTTCCCTATCAGGTTCACTCACTACATTAGGTATTTCTTTATCCAGTTCTATTGTTTTTAATATTATTTCCTGAGAAACTCCTAATTTTGACAAATCCTGCCTTATCATTTCACTTCGGCTTTTAGCATTCATATTCACTGATGCAAGAAGACCTATCAGTAATATTATTTTTTTCATAAATACCTCTTCTCAATTAAAAAATAAGTTATCAAAATCAAAAAATCAATAAACTAAGTAAAATAATCGTAATGTTACTTTTATTTTATTAATTCTCCCCAGTTTTTCAATAACTTCAATCCAGTATCTCCACTTTTTTCAGGATGAAACTGCATTCCATAGACATTTTCATTTTTTACAATTCCAGGTATTTTTGTTCCATACTCTGAATATGCGACAATATTTTTCATATCTGTTTTTGCAAAATATGAATGAACATAATAAACATATTCATTATTGTCTACATTTTTTAAAATTTTATCATCTTTAAATCCATCATTTATGGCTAAACTATTCCATCCCATATGAGGTATTTTCAAATCAGAGTTTTCAGGAATATATTTTTTTATTTCCTCAACAGTTCCATTTATAAGACCAAGTCCTTCATATTCACCATATTCATAACTTTTTTCAAAAAGCATCTGCATACCAAGACAAATTACCAAAAACGTCTTTCCTTTTTTCGCTTCACTTATCAAAGTCTCTTTTAGCCCATATTTTTCCAAATTCCCAATAGCATCTCTAAAAGCCCCGACTCCTGGCAATATTATCCCCTTAGCATTTTTTATCTCTTCAATATCATTAGTCAGCTTCGTATCCAGTCCGACATAGTTTAAAGAAGAAAGCAAGGAAAAAAGGTTTCCTACTCCATAATCAATCACTGCTATCATAATTTAAAATTTCCCTTTCTATTTTATTGTTTATTTATACACTTCATTATTTTGTTTTATCAATTCTATCCTTCTATTATTCAATTTACCAGATAAAGTTAGTGTTTCTATTTCTTTTATATTATTCCCAGTATTTAAAATTTCATTCATTATTTTTTGTGCTTCATATTTTTCTTTTGAAATATCCTTTGATTCATTAATTACTTTTATAAAATTTTATTGCTTGTAGCGAATCCCATTTTATATTTTGAATAGAAGTTATCATTGCTTGCTTCTGCATTTTATTTTCCCAAATATATTTCTTTATTCTT
>NZ_CALHQO010000448.1:0-1681 GCF_938036635.1 uncultured Leptotrichia sp. | reverse complement strand
GGAAGACTTAGAGTTGGAGCAGGAGTTGGAATTGGAACTGATACTTTGAGAAGAGTAACTGCGTTGGTTGATGCTGGAGTTGATATTATTGCAATTGATTCAGCTCATGGACATTCAATTGGAGTTATTAATAAAATAAAGGAAATCAGGGCAGCTTTTCCTGACTTAGACATTATTGGTGGAAATATTGTAACTCCAGAAGCTGCGCTTGACTTGATTAAAGCTGGGGTAAATGCAGTAAAAGTCGGAGTTGGGCCTGGATCTATCTGTACAACAAGAGTTGTATCAGGAGTTGGAGTTCCACAAATAACAGCTGTTATGAATATTGCAGAAGTTTGTAAGGATAAAGGAATCGGAGTTATTGCTGACGGTGGAATTAAATTGTCTGGAGATGTTGTAAAAGCAATTGCGGCTGGAGCAGACTGCGTAATGCTTGGAGGAATGCTTGCGGGAACTGATGAAGCGCCTGGAGAAGAAATTCTTTATAACGGTAGAAAATTTAAAACTTATGCTGGAATGGGATCACTTGCGGCAATGAAGAGGGGAAGCAGTGATAGATATTTTCAGCTTGAGGCAGCAACTGAAAAATTAGTTCCAGAAGGAATTGAATCAATGGTTCCATATAAAGGTGCATTAAAGGATACAGTTTACCAAATTTGCGGTGGACTTCGTTCTGGAATGGGATACTGTGGAACTGGTACAATTAAGGAATTAAAAGAAAATGGAAAATTTGTAAAAATAACAGGAGCAGGACTTAAAGAAAGCCATCCTCATGATGTTATAATTACAAAGGAAGCGCCAAACTACAATAATTCAAATAACTAGAAAATGTCTAAAAAATTTAAAAATTGAATTATGAATTAATGAAAGGATGAGAATGAATAAAGTAAAGAAAATAGCACTTTTATTTACATTGGTAATGGGAATAAGCGTTTTATCCTATTCCTATGAGGACTATTATGAAAAAATCTATAGTGTAAAAATTTCTAAAAGTGATTTGTTTAAAGCTATACATGCTAATAAAAATCAGCAAATAAAGTTATCAAAAATATTTGACGAATATCAAAAAAAAGCTGAAGGAGTAGAAAAAGAATTGATCCAATTCGACAAGAAAAAAATAAAAATTGGAAAAATAGAACAGGAAAGATACAGAGCAATTGCAAAAATTTTGACAAATGAGCAGTTTGAAGCTTACAATTCCTATATAAACTCTCAAAAGGCATTATTTGATGAAAAAATTGATAAAGTCAAAAATTTTGTTGATAGTATTAATTTGACAAATGAGCAAAAATCACGTATTTTAAAATACGAACGGGACTTTAAACGTGAAGTTGATAAATTGAAAGATCAAAGATTAACAGAAGAAAACTTCATTGCAAAATATAATGAATTAAAGCAGGAAAGAAACGAAAAAATGCGAACAGTTCTGCTTGATGACCAGGTAAAATTGATAGAAAGTTTTTAGAGTATTGACAAAAGTTATAAAAAAATGTTAGAATATTATGATTAATCACACTTTGTATTATTTAAGGATAGGGTGTTGGAATTTTAAAATTTATTTGAAATTCTGCATTTAAGATTCCGTTTGAAATTTTATATTTAAAAATCTACTTGAAATTTTGTTTTAAGATTTTATCGTGCCACGCTTTAAATTTTGCTATTAAATTTGCCGTTAAATTTA
>NZ_CALHQO010000447.1:0-5369 GCF_938036635.1 uncultured Leptotrichia sp. | reverse complement strand
AGCAACTAATCCGTCAAAGCATTTTTCTGTGCTGGCAAAACTGTTTGAGCATAGCGAGTTTTTTGTCAGTGTAGAAAAATGTCGTAGACTAGCCATAGGTTATTGCGTAGCAATCTTGCCAAATATTTTGATTATCAGGATAAACCTTTACTGCAAGATAAGGTTTTGCGGCAATGAGCAATCCTACGAACATAAGAAAAAAGTTGAATAGTTATGAATTAGCTATTGGAGAACCCTGTTATAAAAATTTATTCTCATTTTTAAACGAGGTTTAGTATAAAATAAAGTTTAAGTTATCAAATAATTTATTGAATAAAAAAGAAAGAGAGAAAACTAATATGGAAGTAAAAGGGTACATACATTCATTCGAATCATTTGGGACTAAGGATGGGCCTGGAATTAGATTTGTGCTGTTCTTGCAAGGATGCCCTCTTAGATGTCTGTACTGTCATAATGTGGATACTTGGGAAATTAAGGACAATAAGATGATTATGACGGCTCAGGAAGTTATGAATGAAATTTTAAAAGTAAAGGGATTTATAAAGACTGGAGGGGTTACTGTATCTGGTGGTGAGCCTTTGATGCAGCCTGAATTTTTGATGGAGCTGTTTAAGCTTTGTCGTGAAAATGGGATTCAAACGGCACTTGATACATCCGGGTATATTTTTAATGAAAAGGCAAAAAAAGTGTTGGAGCTTGTAGATATGGTACTTCTTGATATTAAGCAGATAAATCCTGAAAGATATAAAATATTAACTGGAGTAGAGCTTGAAAATACTCTAAAATTTGCAAAATATTTGAATGAAATTAATAAGCCGACTTGGTTAAGATATGTGTTAGTTCCTGGGTATTCTGATGATGAAAATGATTTGCATGAGTGGGCAAAGTTTACTTCCCAGTTAAAGAATGTTGAAAGAGTGGATGTTTTGCCATTTCACCAAATGGGGCAGTATAAGTGGGAAAAAGTTGGGAAAGAATATAAACTGAAAGATACTCCAACACCAACGAGAGAATTGGTTGAAAAAGCTGAAGAAATTTTTAGATCTTATGGATTGAAATTATTGGATAAATAAAATTAAGGGAATTGGTTCTAGTTTTATTAAAATCAGTTCCCTTTTAATTTATTTATTTTCACATATTTGTTCCATTCTATAATTTAATTCCTCAAAATCAATAATTTTAGCCTGTCTATGTATCTCCTTGCCTTCATAAAATAGAATAACTACTGGAGCTGAAAATAGGCTTAATTGTCCGACTGCTTCAGGAATTTCAGATGCTTCTATATAATAAGCAGTAAAATTTTTTTCATTAACAATTTTCTCAACTTTTGGCATATCAATCTGACAAATGCTGCAATTATTCATTGAAACATATAATAAAAAATATTTTTCTTCTTTTATTTTATTCAGTATTTGTTCATAATTTTCAAGTTTTTTCATATAATTTTTCCTTTTTTATTTTTTAAATTTTACTGAATAAATTATATTTTTTGCTTGTCCCAAATCGTCAACTTGGGCGATTCCGATACCAATAACTTTAGATTTAAAAGGTTTAAAATCATATTTTGAAGTAAATGCATCTATTTTTGCTGAATCTTCAGGAGTAAGTAAAGTTATGTGCGGATCAAAACTTGTAAATACGTTTGGAGAGCCGTACAAATTAAAGGATTTTACTTTTTCAGGAATAGATTTTGCCCAGTCAGGAACTTTTGCATCCTTTGCACGATATTTGTTTAAGCTAACTGTTATTTCGTCTGCAAGCTGTTGTATAGCTTCATTGTTTTGAGCATCAAGCATAAACCAGTTTCCGCCAGTTTTTCTTAATCTGTAAAACTCTATATCAAAAGGCTTTGTCTGATTTGCAATTTTGTTGACAGTATCCTTTATTGTTTTTAGTGCTTCAGGCTTGTATTCTGTAAGATAAAGTGTCAGATGGACTGCATATCCTTTGGAATAAAGGCTTTCGATTCCTGAATCTTTAAGCCCTTTTGAAATGTTTTCTACATTTTTAGTTGCATTGTTATCCATAATTACAAAAACATTATAGTTTACATTGGAAAAAACGTTGATACAAAACATTAAAAAAATTGAAAAAAATAATTTTTTCATAATAAAACCTCCTAAATTTTTTGTTTCAAATTACTTTTACTACAATTATACCTTAAAATATTTTAAAAACAAGATTTAAACAATATTTTAGTCTAAATTTGACTGATTTCAATACGTTTTATTTATTTTTTTGTAAGATTGTCTAAAAATTCATAAAGAAGATTATTCATTTCATCGTAGTTATTGTTACGTATAGTTTGAGGAGATTGAACAAAAGGTAAAGTTTGGCTATCCTGCTCAAGAGTTTTATCTGAATCTATTAACAATTCAGTTAGAGCTTTGGTAAATTCGAGATGGCATTGAAAGCCATAATGTTTTTCGCTATATTTTATAATCTGTCGTGGGCACCCTTTACTTGCTGCCAAGACTTTTGCAGTATCTGTTAATCCTGGCATATCGCTATGCCAATGCCCTACAGTAGCTTGTTTTCCAAAATGTTTTATGTTGTCATCTTCCAGTCCATCTTTTGTCAGTTCAATTGGAAAATTTCCTATTTCACGGAAAGGGCTTTTTTCTGTTTTTCCACCAAATGCTTCTCCTAGCAATTGAGCACCAAGACATACTCCAACTACAAATTTATCTGCCTTTACAGCTTTTCTGATTAATTCAATTTCAGCTTTTGCATCAAAATATGGAAATTCGTTGTTATCTCCAATAGGACTCTGCGGTCCGCCCATCACAATTAAAAAATCAAATGAATCTGCATTTTCAGGTAACTTTTCATATTGATATACTTTTGTTGTGGAAATATCGTGTCCAGAAAGTGCTGCCCAAGCAAGATAAGCTCCTGGCGCTTCAAATGCTTCGTGTAATATAAAGTGTATTTTCATTGGTGTTCTCCTTTAGTTTTTAAGTTTATTATATAATTTTCCATAAGATATTTCAATAGAGGAATTTTGAAGTATAAGTTTAAAGAAATTTTATAATAAAATTGAAAAAACTTATAAAAATCATCTTGATATATGGTATAATACTTGTAATGTGAGAAAAGTTTTTAGGAGAGAAAATTGTTGAAAATAGGAATTGTAGCTGAATATAATCCATTTCACAATGGACATTTGTATCAAATCAGAAAAATTAAAGAGATGTTTGGTGAAGATGTCTTGGTTGTGGTAGTAATAAGCGGAGATTTTGTTCAGCGGGGAGAAATTTCGTTTTTGGATAAGTGGGAGAAAACACAGGTTAGCTTAGGATGCGGAGTTGATTTGGTTGTGGAGTTGCCACTTTATTATTCGATTCAGAATGCTGAGATTTTTTCAAGAATGGCAACAAAAATTTTGGATTATTTGGGGATAGATATTCAGGTTTTTGGAGCGGAAGAGGAAAATGTTGAGATTTTGCAAAAGGTGCTTGAACTGCAGAAAAAACAGGATTATAAGGACAAGCTTATGGAGTATATGAAAAAAGGTAATAGTTACAGCACTTCTCAAAGACTGGCATTAAAGGAATATAATCTAGATGGAATTGTGAAGTCAAATAATATTCTGGCTCTAGAATATATGCGTGAAATAGAAAATAGTAATCTTAAAATAAAACCACATATTATAAAAAGAGAAATTTCAGAATATAATGAAGAGAAAGTTTCTAAGGATAGGGAAGAATTTGCTAGTGCTTCGTTTTTGAGAAATGAATTGGAGAAGATTTTGGATGAATTTTCTAAGGAAAAATTTGATTTTGAAAAAATGAAAAATTTTATTGCTGAAAAAAAATATAATTCTTTAAAAGATGTAAGAGTAGAAAATTCAAAAGAAATTGTTAAAAAAAATTATAATTTTGAGAAAAAGCAAAATATTAGGGAAAAAATAGATTTAGAAAGTTTGAAAAATGTAAAAACAGAAGAAAGAGTCTTTTTGAAACTAGAAGAGATTCAGAAATTTTTACCAGAAAAATCATTTGACATTATTTTTAAAAATTTGGAATGGAAGATAAATAACAGATTTAGTGGGGATAAAATAAAAGAAGAAATCTTTAAAATTGTGAAATATAAGATTTTGACAGAAAAAAAAGAAAAAATAATGGAAATATATGATATAACTGAAGAAATTTATGCTAGAATATTTGGGACAATGTTGATTTCACAAAAATATATAGAATTTTTGAAAAATTCAAAATCTAGAAATTTATCAAATAAACGTGTAGAACGGATTATTTTGAATATTTTACTAAATATAAAAGCTAAAATGATGGATTTTGAAATGAATTATGTAAGAATTTTAGGCTTTAATAAAAAAGGTCAGGAATATTTGAAAGAAATTCGTAAAAATAATAAAATTGAAAACTTTGATGCGAAAAATGATTTTCAGAAAAATTTAAGAAATTATAGTAAAATAGATAAAGTAACACTTACCGTAAAAGGAGTAAACATGAAGAAAAAACTTATGGCAGGAGCCATCACACTTTTATCAGTAGCAACACTTGCAGCTTGTTCAAACAGTTCTGAAGGAAAAGATTTGATCAGCATGAAGGGCGATGTGATTACAGAGCATCAGTTTTTTGAAGAAGTAAAGAACAATCCAACTGCACAACAAGTCTTGCTCAATATGACTATCCAAAAAGTATTTGAACAACAATATGGATCAGAGGTAACGGATAAAGATGTGGATGATGCCGTTGCTGAAGAACAAAAGAAATACGGCGATAGCTACAACAGCGTGCTTCAACGTGCAGGTATGACACCTGAGACTCGTAAAGCTCAAATCCGTACTAGCAAATTGGTTGAATTGGCAGTTAAGAAAGCTGCAGAGAGTGAATTGACAGATGAGGCTTACCAAAAGGCTTTTGAGTCTTATACACCAGATGTAACAGCTCAAATCATCCGTATGGATAATGAAGACAAGGCGAAAGAAGTGCTTGAAAAAGCGAAAGCAGAAGGTGCAGATTTTGCTCAGTTGGCAAAAGACAATTCTAACGATGATAAGACAAAAGAAAATGGTGGAGAAATCACTTTTGACTCTGCTTCTACAGAACTTCCAGAACAAGTCAAAAAAGCAGCCTTTGCCTTGGATGTGAACGGTGTTTCAGATGTGATTACGGCTACTGGAACACAAGCCTACAGCAATCAATTCTACATCGTTAAAGTAACGAAGAAGACAGAAAAATCTTCTAACTTAGAGGATTACAAAGAAAAATTGAAGACTATCATTTTGACTCAAAAACAAAATGATTCTGCCTTTGTTCAAGGAGTAATTGGTAAAGAATTACAAGCTGCTAATATCAAGGTCAAAGATCAAGCCTTCCAAAACATCTTCACCCAATACATCG
>NZ_CALHQO010000446.1:0-10044 GCF_938036635.1 uncultured Leptotrichia sp. | reverse complement strand
TATAAATAACATAACAACTTTATATTTATCAAATTTATTAAATATTTTTCTTTTTTATATTTATTTTTAACGTAAGGGCATCAAACGCCATGCCCTTACAACCCCGCTTTACGCAAAACTTTCTTATAAAGAAAAAATAAAACTCGATTTTGAACCAAGGTTATTTTAATTCAAATAACTGCATATAATTCAAAACATATTTCAAAATCTCAGACAGTTATTTTTTCCTTAACGAAATTTTGCTTAATTCATATTTAATTAAATTATCTTGTGTAACTAAACTAAAACTGTCGTGATTTTTTTGAAATGAAATTGACTGTCTGAGCTTTTTCAAAACTTTTAAATTATAATCAATTTAAGAGTTGATAATAATCTTTATTAAAAAGCGAGTTTCAATTTTATTTCAAAAAAATGCTTAGACAAGCGGGGTTTGCAAAGGGGATGGCGACTGTTCCCCTTTGCTTTATAAAAAAGGAAAAATATATAAATTACATAAAAAAGTATTATTAATCAATAAAGTTTAATTTAGATATTCGTAACTACTTTTTACTATTTTTCAAATATTTTCTTGCTAAATAATCAATTATAATAATATAAATACCAATATGCACATACATATCTGCCACATTAAATACGAAAGCCCAGATTCCTCGAAAATCTATCATGTCAATTACATATCCACGAAGAATTCTGTCAATCATATTTCCCGTAGCTCCAGCGGCAATTACTGCTACTCCTATTTTTGTCCATTTGCTGTAATTCTTAAAGTTTTTGTACTCTACAGCGATTACGTATATAATTAGAACTGCACTTGCTATTGTAAATAAATTGATTTTTCCTTGCAATAGACCGAAAACTCCGCCGTGATTTTCAACATAAGTCAAATGAAAAAATTTATCTATTATTGGTATAGAAAAACCTTGCACTCCACCTGACACATTGAACATCAGCTGCTTTGTAATCTGATCTAATGCAGCTAAAACCAAAATAATAATTATATAAGGCATTCTTTTCTCCTCACATTTTTTATTAACACATATTTGTAAAAAACGAACTAAATAAGTTATTTTTATTTAGCTATATTTAGTCCTATTTTACAAAATAAATTTTATGTTACATTTTTTCCAGAACGCTTGCACATCTTGGGCATACATCTGGATGATCGTGGTTGTGTCCAACTTCCTCATCGTATTTCCAGCATCTTTCACATTTTTCTCCAGACGCTTTTTCCACAGCGATATTAATTCCTTCGATTTCGCTTTCTGCTAAATTATCATTTACAAATTTAACTTGAGATACGATAAATAAGTCAGAAACTTCATTTTCTGTATAATCTTTTATAAATGAATATTCATCATTGGCAATGTTTAAAAGGACTCTTGCATCAAGAGAATGCCCTATTAATCCATTTTGTCTTTCTGCTTCCAGCTTTTTGTTCACTTCTCTTCTTAGACGTGCAATTTTATCCCATTTTTGTGCTAATTCTTCATTCAAGTATTCAGGTCTTGCTTCAATCCATTTTGATAAATGTACACTTTCTTCTTCTTTTAACGTTTCTGGTATTCTTTCCCAAATTTCATCAGCTGTGAATGACAATACTGGAGAAATTATTCTTACTAGCACTTTTAAAACTTCTGTCAATACAGTCTGTGTGCTTCTTCTTTCAATTGAAGTTGTTCCTTCGCAGTAAAGTCTGTCTTTTACTATGTCCAGATAAAATGAAGACATTTCCATTGAGCAGAAATATGTAATTTCCTGGAATAGACTGTAAAATTCGTATTTATCATAAAATTCTGTTGTTTTAGCTTTCAATTCTTCCAGTTTGTGCATTGCCCACTTGTCAATTTCAAACATATCCTTATAGTCAACTTTATCATTTGCATAATCAAAATCATTTAAGTTACCCATCAAAAATCTAGCTGTATTTCTGATTCTTCTATAAGCATCAGACATTTGCTGTAAAATATTTTCTGAAATTCTTACATCTTCTCTATAATCTACTGAAGATACCCACAATCTTAAAATATCTGCTCCATATTTTTTTGTAATATCTTTTGGAAGTATTGTGTTTCCTAAAGATTTAGACATTTTTCTTCCTTGTCCATCCATTGTGAATCCATGAGTTAGGATTCTCTTGTAAGGTGCATCTTTTGTACTTGCGATTGATGTCAATAATGAAGATTGGAACCAACCTCTATGCTGGTCACTTCCTTCAAGGTACAAGTCTGCTGGTCTTGGCAAGTTTCTTGGTACTAACACACTTCTATGCGAAACTCCTGAGTCAAACCAGACGTCCATTATACTTCTTTCTTTTCTAATATCCACATCTTTCAAGTTATATTTTTCTAAAAGTTCATCTCCGATAATTTCTTTGGCTTCATATTTCCACCAAATGTCAGTTCCTTCTTTTTTTACCATTTCAATTACTCTGTCCATAATTTCTGGCTCATAAATAACTTCATCAGTCGCTCTGTTGTAGAACAATGGTATTGGTACTCCCCATACTCTTTGTCTTGAAATAGTCCAGTCTGGACGAGTTTCTAACATTGAACCAATTCTATTTTTACCCCAAGATGGTACAAATTCTACATCATCTAGTGCTTTTATAGCATTTTCCCTAATATCGCTTTCATCAACGCTAATAAACCATTGCTCAGTCGCTCTGAAAATTACAGGTTTTTTACTTCTCCAATCATGCGGATATGAGTGAACAAATTTGCTGTGATGCAATAAATGTCCGCTTTCCGTCAAATCCTGCACAATTACATTGCTTGCTTTTGCATAAAACATTCCTTCGTATTTTCCAGCTTCCTTTGTCATATGCCCTCTGTCATCAACTGGCGACAATACTCCAAGTTCATATTTTCGTGAATAATTGTAATCGTCCGCCCCGTGTCCAGGTGCCGAATGTACTGCTCCAGTCCCTGCATCAGCTGTAACATAATCTCCAAGCATTACCAGCCCTTCTCTATCCAAGAACGGATGTCTATAATGAGTTTTCTCAAGTTCAGTACCTTTAAACTCCTTCAATAATTCATAAGAAATTCCAAGTATATTAAATACTGTTTCAGCCAATTCTTTTGCAACTATAAGATTACCTTTTTCTGTTTTGTATAATCCGTAGTCAAATTCAGGATGTAAAAATACTCCCAAGTTTGCAGGCAATGTCCAAGGTGTTGTTGTCCAAATAAGAATACTTGCTTCTTCCACACCTAATTTATCTAATAAGTCCTGTGTCCCTTCAAATTTTACATAAATTGAATGAGATTCTACATCTTTATACTCGATTTCCGCTTCAGCCAAAGCTGTTTCAGTAGTAGGCGACCAGTAAACTGGTTTTAACCCTTTATAAACATAACCATTTTCGTAAATTTCCTTAAATACTTTTAACTGTTCCGCTTCATACTCAGGCATTAAAGTGATATAAGGATTATCCCAATTTCCTAAAATTCCAAGCCTTTTGAATCCTTCTTTTTGTTTTTCTACCCATTTCAAAGCATATTTTTTACATTCTTGCCTAATTTGCAATGGAGTCATATTTTTTGCCTTTTCTCCAAGTTCTTCCATTATTTTCCACTCGATAGGAAGACCATGTGTATCCCATCCTGGAATATATGGTGCATTATAACCTCTTAATCTTTTGTATTTTAAGATAATATCCTTTAATATTTTATTTAATGCATGCCCAATGTGAATATCTCCATTTGCATATGGAGGCCCATCATGTAACACAAAAAATGGTGCCCCTTCGTTTAATGATTTTTCATAAATTTCAGCTTTTTTCCAGTCCCTTAATGTTAAAGGTTCTTTTTGTGCCAAATTAGCTTTCATTTTAAAGCTCGTCTTTGGTAAATTTAGCGTTTTTGCATAATCTACCTTGTCTTCCACATTATTATTTTCCGACATTTTTCCTCCTATATTTTTCTTTTAAATTATTCTCTTTATTTATATTTTTTATTATATCACAATTTTATACATTTTAAAATAACTCAGCTTTATATATTATTTTTCTCTTAGTTATTATCCTTAAATATACAAATAAGGAGATACCAAATTTTTAGTATTCTCCTTTTTCTTTAATTATTATATCTAAATTTTTAAATTTTATTCAAATTTTTAGTTACTAATGTATCATTCCTGCTCCAACAAATGTCAAAATACCTAGCACAAGTCCATACAATACAGAATATTTAATAGTTTTTCCTAAAAGTTCTCCGTCTTTTCCATTTAATGCTGCAGAAACTGATGTTACAATTGCGATATTTTGTGGTGAAATCATTTTACCACCTGTAGCTCCAGCGGTATTAGCCGCAATTAACAATGATTGCAGTGCCGGATTTTGTGATAACCCTTTCGCTACTCCTACTTGAATTCCACCAAATAACAAGTTAGATGATAAATCACTTCCTGTAACAAATGTTCCAATTGTACCTAAGAATGGTGCAATGAATGGGAACCCTGATCCAGTTAATGTTTTAAGACCGTCTGCAATGCTTGCTGTCATTCCACTGTGCTTCATAACTACTGAAAGTGCTACAATCCCCATGATTACCAACATTTTATCTAATTTATGATAAATTGTATGACCTAGTACTTCGACCATGTCTTTTACTTTTACTTTTTGAATAAATCCTGCGATAACTGTTGCTATAAATAAGGGTGCAGCTGGTGCCAAAATCCATTTAAACGCAACTCCAGCTTCTTTTGCACTTTTTGCATCTCTAAACCAAGTTGCCCAATGCCCAAATGAAAAATCAATCGTTGAAATTGTATGCTCGTGCAAAGGCTCATTTATAACTTTAACAACTGGACTTGTCCCTACGATTAAAACTACCATTAAAATATATGGAAGCCAAGCTAAAATTGCATCTTTAGTAGAAACTGCCACAGTTTCAAATCCTTCTTCCGCCTTAACAAACATTTTTGTTGCGACAATCATTAAAATCATTGCTATTAAACTTGAAATAATTGTAGGAAGTTCAGCTCCAGTCGTCATAGCTATTAATGGCTGTACCATATATCCAATAATTGATGCGATAACTACTGGTAAAATCCCTTTTCCAAAAGCTGGATTTTTTCCGCCATCTATTTCTTTATTTGCAAAAACTACTAAAATAAAAGGAATAACACAAGTTAATAGTAACAATAGCAATGATGTAAATAATGCTGTCTGTTGAGCATTTAATCCAAAGTTTGAAATCATTGTTGTAACTGGAAGTCCCACTGTTCCAAATGCTGTTGGTGTCGAATTTGCAAGTAAACAAATCATCGCCGCTGTCATAGGAGAAAATCCTAAAGAAATCATAATTGCCGCTGGAATTGCAACCGCTGTCCCATATCCTGCAATACCTTCTATAAATCCACCAAATCCCCAGGCAAGTATTAAAGCTTGAGCACGTCTATCTGATGTAATATTTCCCAACATCGTTTTGATAATTTCAATTTTACCATTTTTTACTGATAAGTCATAAGCAAAAATAGCTGCTATTATTACGAATCCAATTGGCATCCAAGCCACTGCAAACCCTTCAAAAAGTGAAGCAATAATCCCTTGAACTGGAATTCGCCAACTTGACATGACAAAGTTCAAAATAATCGCTACAATCAAACTCGCATAAGTACTAAACAACGCAGATTTTTTTAAAACTGCTAACAAAATTAAAAATAAAATTATTGGTATTAAACCTACTAAAAATTCCATTCTTTCTAAACCTTCTTTCTATGATTTTGTTAAAATAATTAACATTTTATAATATATCTTATCAAATTTTTTTAAAAAGTACAAATTTTTTTCTAAATTAAATTTTAGCCTATTCCAAAATTAAACAAATAAAATTAAATAATTCTAACTTTGAACAAATTAAATCTAATTTTCAAACTCTTATTTAAAGCCCCTTTCTTGTAAGTCCAACTCTTCCTCTTTCCTTATCTAGTGACAATATTTTAACTTTTATAATTTGTCCCACAGAAAGTTCCTTTGTAGCGTCTGAAACAAACTTTTCTGCTATTTCAGAAATATGAATCAAAGCATCATTTTTTAGCCCTATATCAACAAATGCCCCAAATTTTGCCACATTTCTAACAGTTCCTTCCAGAACCATCCCTTCTGTCAAATCATCCATATTCAAAATATCTGAACGTAAAAGCGGTTTTTCAAATTCATCACGAGGATCACGTCTATCCTTTAATAGTGCCTCGTATACATCCTTTGCCGTTTCTCTTCCAAAATCATTTTCCTTAATAATTTTTTCCAAATCTATTTTCTGCAATTTTTGTCTTACAACACCCAAATCTTCTTTTAAATCCTCAACTTTACATCCAGCTTCCTTCAAGATTATTTCTGCAATGTGATATGATTCCGGATGGATAATCGTATTATCAAGCGGATTTTTACTATCAGGTACAACAACAAATCCTGCCATCTGCTCAAATGCCTTATCTCCAAGCCCTTTTACCTTTTTAAGCTGTTTTCTGTCTTTAAAATCACCATTTTCGTGTCTATAATCCACAAGATTTTTTGCCACATTCTTCTTGATTCCAGAAACAAAACTTAATAATGCCCACGAAGCTGTATTAATATTGACTCCTACGTTATTTACCACATGTTCAATTGTCTGCTCCAAAGTTTCATTTAGCTTTTTCTGATTTACATCATGCTGATACATTCCTACTCCAATTGATTTTGGATCAATTTTTACAAGTTCTGCCATTGGATCCTGAATTCTTCTTGCAATAGAAATCGCTCCTCTTGCTGTAACATCCAAGTCAGGAAACTCCTCAATAGCAATTTTGGAAGCAGAATAAATTGAAGCCCCAGCCTCATTTGCAATCAGATACGAAACTTTTTTCTTAGAATCCTTTATTACATCGGCAACAAAAGCCTCCGTTTCCCTCGAAGCTGTTCCATTTCCAATTGCAATAATATCCACGTCATATTTTGCGATATAATCTAATATTTTTTTCTTTGCAGTAGCAAGCTGTCTTTCGTTATGTACTCCATCTACAAGAAAAAGTACATCATTTGTTTCATAAAATCCATCTTTATTAATAATTACCATCTTGCAGCCTGTTCTATATCCTGGATCCAATCCCATAAGTGTTTTTTTCGATAAAGGCGGTTGTAACAATAGTTTTTCCAAATTTTCAGAAAAAATGTTGATTGCTTCTTCTTCCGCTTTTTCTGTATAAATATTTCTCACTTCATTCTTTATGGATGGATAAGCCAGTCTGTCCAGCGAATCTTTTATAACTTCCTTAAAAAATTCAGTTAAATTTTTATTTTCAAAAGTATTCAGAATAAAGTTTGTTATAACTTCTTCTGTTTTTTCATCAATATCAATATCGACTTTCAATATTTTTTCCTTTTCTCCACGATTTAACGCAAGAATCCTATTTGAAGCACTTCTACCAATCTGCTCCGAATATTCATAATAATCCTGATAAACACCTTTTTCATCATTTTCTTTATTTTTTTCAATGACTTTAGAAGTCAAAATCCCAAATTTTGCAATTCTATCTCTTAAAAATTCTCTGATTTTAATATTTTCCGAAATATCCTGAGCAATAATCAAGTGAACTCCTTCAATTGCAGCCTTAACATCCGCCACTTCTTCCGTAACATATTTCTCAGCTTCTTTTTCCAACTGCTCCATTGTAGTCCCTTTGGCTAATGCAAACTCTGAAAGAGGCTCCAATCCTTGATCTTTTGCAATATCCGCTTTTGTTTTTTTCTTTTTCTTATAAGGCAGGTACAGATCTTCCACTTCCTGCAATTTCATCGCATTTACAATACTTTTATGCAATTCCTCAGTTAGTTTTCCTTGCTCCTCAATCAGCCTTATAACTTCCTCTTTTCTCTTTTCTAAATTTCTATAATACGTAATTTTTTCAATTACATCCCGAATCTGTTCCTCATCCAGATTTCCTGTAATTTCCTTCCGATACCTAGCAATAAACGGCACGCCAGTAGCGCTCGTGGTGCTTGTCGGAATCCAGGTTGCTGGCCTGGTTCATGGCAAACACCGGCATCAGGGCCGAGACGGGTTTCACCTGATAGAGGAAGTCCACTTCCTCGCCATGCAGCACCTCGAAGGTGAGGCTCTGGTCTTCCTCGTTGCGGATGACGGTGGTCTGCACGCCCTGCTTGTTCAGTTCGGCGCAGACATCCTGCATGGCGGGCTCCAGCGTGCCGCTCATGAAGCGCAGCACCGCCTTGCGCGTGGGGAAGTTCAGGATGCGGTTCAGGCGGTCACGCCAGCTGTGCTGCGGGTTCAGCGCGGGCGGTGCCATGTCGAAGGTGCTGGCCTTGCGGCGGTTTCCCTCCTGGCGCAGGCTGTAGGCCATGGCCACCATGTAGATGAAGAGCACCAGCGAGAATGGCAGGCCGGCTGCGACCGAGACCGACTGCAGGGCCGAGAATCCGCCCGAGAACAGCAGTCCCAGCGTGATGAGGCCGGTGGCGGCCGCCCAGAAGAGTCGCAGCCAGATGGGGGCGTCGTCGCCCGACGAGAGTCCCTTGCTGGACAGGTTGGCCAGCACCAGCGCCCCTGAATCGGCCGAGGTGACGAAGAAGATCAGGCCGATGATGACCGAGACGCTGGACCAGATGGCCGGATGGGCATAGTGCTCGAAGAGGGCAAAGAGGCCCATGGCGGGGGTCTCGATGGCGGTCTTGGCCAGTGCCGGATCGGTGGCGGCATGGAAGATGCCGCTGTTGCCGAAGATGGAGAACCAGGCAAAGATGAAGCCCAGCGGGATGAACATCACGCCGAAGACGAATTCGCGCAGGGTGCGGCCGCGCGAGATGCGGGCGATGAACAGCCCCACGAACGGTGCCCAGGCCACCCACCAGGCCCAGAAGAAGATGGTCCAGGTGGATTTCCAGGTGGCGCCCTTCGCGCCTTCGTAGGCGTAGGTCTCGAAGGTCTTGACCGGCAGCATCTCGAAGTAGTCGCCGATGTTCTGCACCATGGCGTTGAGCAGGAACTGCGTGGGGCCGGAGAACAGCAGGGCGATGACCAGCAGGATGGCGGTCAGCATGTTGAACTCGGACAGCCGGCGCACGCCCTTGTCGACGCCGGACATGGCCGAGGCGGCCGCCGTAACGGTGACGATGATGATGATGACGGCCTGGGTGAACTTCGTGGTCTCGATGCCGAAGACATGGGCCAGGCCGGCGTTGGCCTGCAGCACGCCGATGCCCAGGCTGGTGGCCAGGCCCAGCAGCGTGCAGACCACGCCGAAGATGTCGACGCTGTGGCCCAGCCAGCCGTCGGCCCGCTTCTGGCCGAACACGGGCACGAGCGCCGAGCGCAGCGCCAGCGGCAGGTTGTGGCGGTAGGCGAAGTAGGCCAGTGCCATGCCGATGAGCGCGTAGATGCCCCAGCCGTGCAGGCCCCAGTGCAGGAAGGTCTGCGCCAGGGCGGCCCGGGCGGCCAGGGGCGTGCCGCCCTGGCCGGTGACCGGTGTGAGGTAGTGGGTCAGCGGTTCGGAGACACCGAAGAAGAGCAGGTCGATGCCGATGCCCGCGGAGAACAGCATGGCGGCCCAGGCCAGGTACGGGAAGTCGGGCTTCTCGTGGTCCTGACCCAGCTTGATGTCGCCGTACTTGGACATGCCCACGTACAGCGAGAAGATGCCGTAGGCGGCGACGATCAGCATGTAGTACCAGCCGAAGCGGTCGGACACCCAGGCCAGGGCGTGGCCGAGCACCTTTTCGCTGATGCCGGGAAAGGCCAGGGTGAAGCCGATCAGCGCGAGGGTGAGCAGCGCCGAGACCGTGAAGACGATGCGGTGGATGGTGGCGGGCGTGTCGGCCGTGCCGTTGATGACGGTCGTCGTGGCCGTGCTGCCGGTGTCCTGACCGGGCGGATGCTGCGGAGATGAGGGGTGCTGTTGCATGCCTTGTCCTCCCTCAGGCCCGGACGGGCTTGCCGCGCACGGGGGCGCCGTTGGCCTGGTAGTAGGGGGCATCGGATGGCGGCAGGGGATCGCGGCCACGGATCCGGTCGGCGATCTTCTCGGCGATCATGATGGTGGTGGCGT
>NZ_CALHQO010000445.1:0-2661 GCF_938036635.1 uncultured Leptotrichia sp. | reverse complement strand
ATTCTTTTTTGTTCAAATTTCTGTAATTCCTTTACTTTTTCAAAAATAATATCTACATTTTGTTCCCTTAAATAACTCATATACAAGGCTCTATCTCAATCCTTCCTTAAGAGCATATACACTTGAAATTTTTCCACCACTATCATATCGAACTATTATATTCCCTGAAAACGGCTCATTTTCTCCTTTTACATAGGCTTTTCCATCAATAATTTCAACTTCTTTCTCTTCAACTTTTCTTTTTTCATCCGAATACAGTACACCACTAAATATAAAACATATCAAAAATATAAAATTTAAAAATTTAAACTTCATCGACTTTCAGACCTTTCGTAAAATAATTAATAACAATCCCAATGATAAAAAACATCTGAAAAATCTTTATTTCTCTTCCATTTCATACCTCTTCCAAGTTTTAAATTTACTTTCTTTATTTTAAAATCCTAAACTTAAAAAAATTATTATTAATTATAACTATAATTTAATTAGCATCATGTTTGTAGTAAGTCCAGCCGCTGTTCCAATAAGCAAGATTGTATTGCCGCTTTTAATTCTTCCATTTTCCAGTCCATGAACTAATGTTATAGGAACAGATGCTGATACCATATTTCCAAATTCCTTGACTTCATCTAAAAATTTATCTTTTTCTATTCCTAATTTTTGCATTACAAGAGGCATTGCAACGCTAGCCTGATGGGGAACTGTCATATCTATATCTGAGACTTTCATTCCATTATTTTTTAGAAAATTTTTCATTAATTCAGGAATTTTACTTATTGAAAGTGACAATACTGTTTTTCCGTTCATATCGAACATATATTCCTCTTTTGTCATTTCAGAATAATTTTTGGGATGAAAATTGCTTAAACCTCCTCGAATTTCAGTTGAATGTGCTCCTTCTGACCATGTTTTCTGTATTGCGTCAATAATTCCTATTTCCTTTTCAGTTTTTTCGATTACAAATGCCGCCGCTCCATCACTAAAAAGCTGGAAACTTTCCTTTTGTTTTGGATTTAAGGCTTTTGAAGCTACATCACAGGAAACTATCAGTACTCTTTCATATCTTCCTGATTCTACAAGGTATGACATGGTATCCAGAGCAGTTATAAAACTTGTACAGGTAGTATTTATATCAAGAGCTGGAATTGAAGTCCCTTTTGCTATTTTTTCGTGAATTAGGGCTGCTGTACATGGTATAGGCTGTATTCCAACAGCACTGGCTGAAACTATGCAATCAATATCATTAATTGTTATATTTGCATTTTTTAATGCTTTTTCACAGGCGGAAACAGCAAGGGAAATTTGGCTTTCACCTTCACTTATTCTATAACGAACTTGTCCTTTAAGTTCAACTGTATTTTTTGGTAATTCTATTCCATATCCTTTAAATTGAATTCTTCTCATTCTATAACCTTTCTTATTATCCTTTTTAATTTTTTTGTGCTGTCTGTTTTATAATCTATGAATCTGATTTCTACATTTTCTATATTCAAAGAATCGAACAATTTATCAAATTCTTTTCTTACTAGTTTTTCTTGTTCATTATTTACATTCAAAATTGCAATCTCCAGTAAATTGCTATTTATTTGAAAAACCTGATATTCTCTTATATTTTCAGCAAAAAGTATTGTTCTTCTAATAAAATCTGGAAATACAGTAATTTCTTTATCAAATTTATTTATAAACCTGAAAATATCATCTGAACGCCCTTCAATCTTTTCAATTCTCTGTAAAACAGAACCGCACTCACATGGTTCTTCTGATTCAACTAGAATATCATTCAAATAGTAATTTACAAAAGGCTGGCTTGTTCTCCTGAAATCTGTAATTATTGGATAAAATCTTTTTGCATCTATATATTTCCTGTCAAATTTTATTAAATCTTCATTCAAATGAAGATGTCCATATTCACAAGTACAGGCTAAAAAACCTTCTGTCGCCTGGTAAATCTGATGAATTACTTTTAAATTAAACTGCTTTTTTATATATTCCTCATCAGGTTTTTCCAAAATTTCTGCAACTGAAACAACCTTTTTCACAAAAGTTTTCAACTTGCCTTCCTCTATCTTTTTAGCCAGCATTAGTAGTAAGGAGGGGGGAGCAACAATAATAGTTGGATTGTATTCATTCAACCTCTCAATATGTCCATCAATATCTTTAAAAGTATCAAAATATTCCAAACTTATTAAAAAAGAATTTATAGATTTATACAAATCATTGTCTGCTCTTAGGAAAAATGCTATTCTATGTCCAAGAATGCTATTTTTAGGCAGCATTTTAGCCAAAATCGTCCCTGCCCATATACCTTGCTCTTCAGGAGTAGTAATAAACATTCCTCTATGTCCAGAAGTTCCAGAAGACAGCCCTACTGAAATATCTTTGTATTTCTGATCAAAATTTCTTGTTTTTTCACTATTTAAGGCGATTTCCATGGCTTCATCCCTTTTTACTCCTAAAGTATTAAGTTCATCAAAATTTTCCATCATAAATACCTTGTTCATAACAAAATTTTCAGAAATTTCGTGAGTTTTAAAATATGGAGATTTTTCTTTTAGAAATTTTAAGTGTTTATTTACCTGCTTTTTCTGATATTCCAAAAGTTTATCTCGTGAATCCCATTTATTAAAATATCTTATTTTTATAAAACTTGATATAATCTTA
>NZ_CALHQO010000444.1:0-2830 GCF_938036635.1 uncultured Leptotrichia sp. | reverse complement strand
ATTATTTCCATTTATCTATTCTCCCATTTTCTTATTTTTTATTCCTAAAATAAATTATTAAAAAATACTGCTTTAAATGAGAAAATATCTCAAAAAAAGCAGCCAAATTTTAAAACTTAACACAATATTTTGATATTTAATTATAACAAGTTACTGTCTCTTGACTCTTCTCCTAATGAAGCATCAATATCTTCATAGTCAATTCCAACTGGAATAGAAGTTAAAACTTTATCAGTAACTTTTGATAGATGAGCATTCATTGCATATGCCGCTCCACTTACAAAATCTATTACTCTTTGTCCCACTTCGTATTCTAAAAATTCCAAACTGAATGTTACAACTTTATTTTCTTTTATTGCATCTGCAATTAATCTTGAATCTTCAAAAACTTTCGGTCTTATAATCGAAACATAGCTTACTTTAGACGATGGCATCTTTACAATTTCCTCCTTTTTTCCTACACCAAAAAGACTTCCTATTCCTTTTTTCTCTTCTGGCTGTTTTTCTTGTTCTACACGATTTACTGCTACTTTTTGCTGAGCTTTAGACTGCTGATTTTGCTGTGGCTGTTCTACTGCCATTTCTTTTCTTTCATCATTTGACAACTCTTCAGATAACTCATCGTCATCATCTTCAATATCATCGCCAAAAAATTCCATTAATTTTCTTTTAAGTCCCAAAGCATAACCTCCTATTCAAATAATTTACTTCCTATTCTAATTATTGTCGCACCATTTTTTAATGCTTCAATATAATCATTCGACATTCCCATAGAGAGCTCGGTAATGTAATTATATTTTTTCTGATACTCTTCTTTCAGCTCTCTCATCTTTAAAAAATAACTGTTTATTTCCTGTTGTGAAGCTTCATACGGAGCCATTGTCATAAAACCTGCTATATTTACGTTACTCATAGAAAAATATTTTTCACTATCTTTTTTAAAGTCTTCAATATAAATTCCCGTTTTGGATTCTTCCTTTGAAACATTGATTTGAATTAATCCGTTTATAACTCTATTATTCTCAATAGCTTTTTTATTTATTTCTTCTAAAAGTTCATAAGAATCAATCGAATGTATTAAATTCACACTATTAATTATATACTTTATTTTATTTTTTTGCAACCTTCCAATAAAATCCCATTTGATATTTTTATATTTTTCATCTGAAAATTCATTTAGCTTATCTCGATAAAGCTGAGCCCGATTTTCACCAAAATAATCATAACCCATATCAATTATAGCCTTATGCTTTTCCACATCAAAATATTTACTAACAAACAAAATTTTTACTTTTTCAGGATACGGTGAATATTTTTTTATATCTTCAAAAATTTTATTATAATTTTGCTGAATTTTTACATTATCAAGTTCCATTCCTGCTCCTTTTGACTTGCTGCATATTTTACAATAACACTATTATAACCTTTTTTTCAAATAAATTCAACAAATACATCATTTGCGAGCAACATTCCTCTTTTGGTCAATCTAAGCCTTATTTCATAAGCATTTCCTACCATATTTTCATCTAAATCTTCATTATTTTTAACTTTATTTTTTATTTCTTTTTCTTTTGTTACAATATTTTTTTCAGCTTTTCCAATATTTTTATCTAAAAATTCAACTTTTCTCACAACAAATTTTTCAAGTAGTCCATTTTTTATAAGTTTTTCAACTTTCTCATCCTCAAAATATTCAATTCCCTCTTTAATTAATCTTAGTCCCAGCATTTTCTTCAATTTTTCACTTTCGATTTCATCTACAATTTCAATTGTATTTTCATCAATCGGCAAATTTCCGCTATCAATCAAATCATAATATTTCTTAAATGTTCTTACATTACTATGCCTATTTCCGCTATAATAGCTAGCAGCGCTCATTCCTACACCAACAAATTTTATATTTCTCCAATATTTCAAATTGTGTCTTCCACTATTTTTCTGTTTTTTCTTAATTATTTCAAAATCTTCCACATTTTTCAATATTTCTTCATTATTTTTAATTTCTGAAAAATTTTGAAAACCTATTTTATTTTCTGAATCACAATTTTCACTAATATTTTTATTTTGCTCAAAATTCCCATCAATCCGTGCAAAATTTGATATTTCGTAATGACAATACCTATTTTTATTAAAAAACTCAATAATCATCTCATACATCTGAGCTTCTACATCCTGATCAATTTCCGACAAAATCCCCTTTTGCAATTTACTCCAGAAAACAGTCCCTTCCTCCCAGATAAGCGAGTAAATTGACACATTTTCAGGCTTTAATTCTTTCAAAATATTCAAATCCTTCTGCAAATCCTCAATACTTTGATTAGGAATTCCAAACATCAAATCCACAGTTATATTCTCAAATCCAGCTTCTCTAGCCATTTTATACACACTTATCGCATCTTCTGAACTATGCTGTCTTCCAATAAATTTCAGAACATGATTCTGAAAGCTCTGTATACCAATACTTAACCTATTTATCCCAATTTCCCGAATTTCCTTCAATTTTTCCAAAGTCATATCCGTTGGATTTAATTCCAAAGTAATTTCAGCATTTTCGCTCCACTCCAGTTCATCCATTATTTCTCCTATCATCTCAACTGGCAATAATGATGGCGTTCCTCCACCAAAATAAATCGTATCATACTTATATTTGGGATACATTCTCATTTCCCTAATCAAATAATCTACATATTTTCTATATTCTTTCTCCATATTAATATACGTACAAAAATCACAATATTCGCATTTTTTGTCACAAAATGGGATATGAATGTATATCGCATCAATATTTTTCTCTTTTATTTTTTCCATACTTTATTCTTTCCACAAATTC
>NZ_CALHQO010000443.1:0-1824 GCF_938036635.1 uncultured Leptotrichia sp. | reverse complement strand
AATTTACAATAATATTCCTAAAACTTTCTCCAAAATTGAAACAGCTTTGTCAATTTCTTCATTTGCCACATTAAACGGCGGAAAAAATCTCACAACATTATTTCCAGCTCCAACTAGCAACAATCCATTTTCTAGTGCTTTTAAAACAACGTCTTTTGCCAAAACTTTCTTTTCATTAAATTTTATTCCCAAAAGAAGTCCTTTTCCTCGAATTTCTTCGATAAAATCAAATTTCCCCTTTAATTTTTTCAATTTTTCCACAGAATACTGACCTTTTTCCACAACATTTTTTTCAATTAATTTGTTGTCAATTAATTCATGTAAAACAGCATTTGCAACGGCACAAACCAAAGGATTTCCGCCATAAGTTGAACCGTGGTCGCCAGGAACCAGCACATCATTTGCTTTCCCTTTTGTCAAACAAGCTCCAATTGGAACTCCGCCACCAAGCGATTTTGCGATTGTAACTATATCTGGAACTAAATCAAAATTTTCATATGCGAATAATTTCCCAGTTCTTCCCATTCCACATTGGATTTCATCAAAAATTACGAGTGTATCATATTTTTTGCTCAATTCTTTTATAGCTTCCATAAATTCAGGAGTAGCACTCTCAAGTCCGCTTTCTCCTTGAATTGGCTCTAAAATAATAGCGGCAGTTTTCTCACTTACTTTTGCTTTTAAATCCTTAACATCGTTAAAATTACATTCTGTAACATTTTTCATCAACGGCTCAAACGGTTTTTGATACTTCGGCTGACCGGTAACTGCCAAGGCTCCAGTACTTCTTCCATGAAATGAATTTTTCATATAAATTATTTCCGTTTTATCAGCAATTTTGTTTCCATTTTCATCGTACGACAAATTATTCCCGTATTTTCGAGCAATTTTCAAAGCCAACTCAATCGCTTCAGTTCCACTGTTTGTAAAAAATACGCTCTCCATTTCACTATTTTCAGTAAGTTTATTCGCCAAATCCAATTGTGGCTGACTGTAATACAAATTAGAAATATGCACCAATTTTTGACTTTGCTCCGTTAAAGCCTTTGTAATCACAGGACTTGCGTGTCCCAAGCAATTTACTGAAATTCCTGATACAAAATCTAAATATTCATTCCCTTCATTGTCATAAATATATGTTCCTTTTCCTTTTTCAAATATTTTATTATAACGGCTATACACATTTAATAACATTTAATCACTTCCTTCTTAATTTTTTTGAAAATATTCCATAATTTTCTAATTTTCAACTTCAAAATCTTTTGAGATATTTTTACTTTCTCAAATAATTTTAACTCTCTAAATTTTCATCTTTCTTAATCAATGTTCCAGCTCCTTCGACTGTAAACAACTCAAGAATCACAGAATGTTCCAATTTCCCATTTAGAATAACAACATTTTCCACACCATTTTCAATCGCATCTAGGCAAGTCGTAACTTTTGGCAGCATTCCACCACTAATAATTTCTCGTTCAATTAAATCGTTCACTTTTTTCACATCAATTTCATCAATAAGTGTCTGTTTATCATTGTAGTCAAGCAAGATTCCATCAACATCTGTCAAAAATATCAATCTATCTGCCTGTAATTTCCCAGCAATCGCACCTGCCACATAATCCGCATTAATATTGTATGTCTGACCATTTTTGTCTACTCCAATCGATGAAATCACAGGAATTGCATCATTCATCTCCAACAATTTTATAACTTCCGTATTAATTTCCTTAATCTCTCCGACAAACCCAATATCAACCTTTTCTCCATCAACTTCAACAAACTTTTTCTCAACAAACACCATATTTCCGTCTTTTCCGATAAGTCACA
>NZ_CALHQO010000442.1:0-1431 GCF_938036635.1 uncultured Leptotrichia sp. | reverse complement strand
AATGCTTATTGTTCGTAGTTTCATCTCCAAATTCGTTATTTTCCCCTGTTGACAAATCTACATTGTCAAATGCCCCTGGCGTTTTTTGTCTACCCATATAAGCCACATATTTATCATAATCCAAATCTACAACTTTACCATTTTTTATTGTCAAAAATTCAAATTCCGATAAATCAGTCCCTTTCTTCAAAGCAGTATTTGCAGAATCAATATAATATTGCTTAATCTGATCCTTAAAACTTCCATTTCCATTTTTATCCAATGTTAAAAGTTTTCCATTTTTACCTTTTAATTTTAAGCTATTTAAATAGGCAGGAAACATTTTCTTCAAATCATTTGAACGTGAAATTTCATCATCAGTCAACGTACCTTCAGTATATTTTCTTTCCACATTGTAGTCTAACATTGAAATCTCTATCTTTTTATACGTTTTTACATCGTTAAACATCCATTCGTAAGCTGTATTCGCATTATCCAAGTTAGTTATTGGACAATAAGCTGACACGGCGTAAATATCATCTCTTGCATTCAATGCGCCAATTTCCTTTAGATATGGTTCATAATCCTTATTATTCCCAGTCGCTCCGAGCAAAGCCGAAACAGCTCCTCCAGCACTTGTCCCATTGGAAATAATTCTATCCGCTCTTCCTGGCATTCTAGTATCATTATATCGTAAATATCTAACAGCCGCCTTCAAATCTACAATTACAGCAGGTGCCTTTCCAGTATACTTCCCATCTTTTTCCAAAGTTCTACCTCTAGCTCCAGGACTTGCCACGACATATCCATTTGATAATGCGACTAGTGAAGCATCCGGCTTTCCGTCTCTTCCATTTCCAGGCATTCCAGCTGCTCCAGGCATATATCCTCCAACAGTATTTGGAAAAAATATTGGTGCACTTTTCGCATTATATTTTCCAACTGACTTATTTTTAAAATATTCTTCTGGAATATAGATATTTATAGTTTGATAAGCAATATCAACTGGTTTTGCAACATAAACTATATTTTCATAAGCACGATAAGTAACTGTTTTACCATTAACAGTAGCTGTCTTGGTCGTATAATTCTTATTTACATCAAAATTTAAATTATAACCATTTTCTGTTTTATTTGTTATCATATCTTCGGTTATTACTTTTTTATTCATAGGTGCTCCCATTTGTGGCTTTTTATCTTCATTCTTATTCACTTCAATATTTTTATGATTTTTACTAGAATCTACTAATCCTTTTTTATTATCAGTAGCCATTGAAAAAGCTGAAATCAATAAACTCATTATAATCAATTTTTTCTTCATAGTTTATCTCCTTTTATTTTTACGAAATAGATATGTTCGATAACCTAAGTTTTTTAATTTCTATTTTTTTTATACTTTTTAACAATTTACTAAAATTTCTTGTTATTATGCTCAAACCTATTTAAAATTAA
>NZ_CALHQO010000441.1:0-1744 GCF_938036635.1 uncultured Leptotrichia sp. | reverse complement strand
TGAAATAACGGGGAAAGATATTTATAGAGAATTGAAACAAGAAGTGTTTCCTGCGATTTGTAAGCATATAAATGAAATAAAAACTGAATATGAAGGAAGAGAAGAATTTGAGCCTTATAAGATAAAAGATGTTATAAAAGACAAGAGAATATATTTAAGTAGAATAAGTAGTGATGGAAAAGGAGAATCGCAAATAAAAACTTCTAGTAGTGAATTTAAATTAGATTTATCGATAGAAGATTGGTACGTGTACGATGATAATTATGGAACAACAGAAGAAAAATCATTTATAAAATATTTTAAAACTGAAATAAAACCTAAACTAGATAAAAAGAATCTTGAATATTATGTAATAAGAAATGAGAGATTTAGTGAACTTGCAATTTATTCATTTGACAAAGGTAAAAGATTTGAACCTGATTATTTATTATTCATAAAAAATAAAACTCTTGATGAAGGTAAGAATAAGGAATATCAAATTTATGCCGAACCAAAAGGAGAACATTTATTAGAAAAAGATAATTGGAAAGAAGAGTTCTTGCTTAAAATTGAAAAGAAACAAAAAATATCAAAAAACAATCAAAAAATAATAGGATTACCGTTTTTTTATGGAAAAGGGACTAAACTAAAAGAGTTTAGTGAAGCTGTTAATAAATTTTTGGAGAAAATTTGAGAACAATATTGAGATAAAGTAAAAGACAAGGAATTTAAAAAGAAAAAATATATCTAAAAATTTATAATGCAGTTATTTGGATATTTTAAAAAAAGTAATTTATTTAGCTAGTAAAGAGTCGGCTTTGAAGCTGGCTTTTTATTGTGTTAAAAAGTTAAAAAGATTTTTAAGTTGTAGAATAGAATTTATTAAAAGGAGAAAAAATGACATTACAGCAACTAAAATATGTAGTAACAGTCGCTGAAAAAGGGACATTAAGTGAGGCTGCAAAAGAGCTGTTTGTTTCACAGCCGGCATTGACGAAAGCAATAAAAGAGCTGGAAGATGAGATGAATATAACCATTTTTAACAGGACAAATAAAGGAGTAATTGTTTCACTTGAAGGAGATAGGTTTTTGGGATATGCTAGGCAAGTTTTGGAACAGACGGATTTATTGGAAGAAGAATATAAAAAAGGAAATAAGATAACTCGTAGGTTTTCGGTATCAACTCAACATTACTCATTTGCGGTAAATGCTTTTGTGGATGTGATTAAGAAATTTGGAGAGAATAAGTATGATTTTACGCTTCGGGAAACACAGACTAATGAAATTATTGAGGATGTAAGCAAGAGAAAAAGTGAAATTGGAATTTTATATACTTCGGGAGCAAATAAAACTGTAATTGAGAAAATGATAAAAAGAAATAACTTGAAATTTATTGAGCTATTTACTGCAAAGCCACATGTCTTTATTAGCTTTAATCATCCTTTAGCAAAAAAGGAAAGCATTAGTCTTGAAGATTTGAAGGAATATCCGTATTTGTCATTTGAGCAAGGAGATTATAATTCTTTTTATTTTTCAGAAGAAATATTGAGTACACTTGACAGAGATAAAAATATAAAAGTAAGAGATAGAGCTACTTTGTTTAATTTGGCAGTCGGGCTTAACGGATACACTGTGAGTACAGGAATAATTAGTAAAGAGCTAAATGGAGAAAATATTATTGCAAAACCGCTAGAAGTGGACGAATATATGAAAGTTGGAATTATAATGCAGAAAAATATTGAACTAAGTGTTTATGGGAAAGTTT
>NZ_CALHQO010000440.1:0-8425 GCF_938036635.1 uncultured Leptotrichia sp. | reverse complement strand
GTTTTATGACTGTTTTTATAAAATAAATTTTATAATTAACTGGAATTTGTAATTAAAGGGAGAAAAAAATGGATAGAATGGATTACGGACAAAGTGTCGTAACTATTAGAATACTGGAAAAAAGGCTTTTGACTAGAAATAGGCTGGAACGAATGATAGAAGCCCAGACTCCCGAAGAAGTGCTAAAATTACTGGGAGAAACAGAATATTCTCAAGATATGGCTGATATTCATGGAAGCCAAGATTATGAAATAATCTTAAAAAGAGAAACTGAACGTGTATTTTCAATTGTAAGAAATATGATAAAAAACACTGGAATTGTTGATGTTTTATCTCTTAAATATGATTATCATAATTTAAAAGTGTTGTTAAAAAGCAAAATAACAGGAAAAGATTTTTCAAGTTTGCTTATGCAGGCTGGAACGATTGATGCTAGTAAATTTAAGGTGAAATTTGAATCACAAAGCAACGACTTGCCACAAGAAATAATGGAAGCAATTGATGAAGTTCAGAAGGATTTTGAAGAAAATCATAATCCTCAGAGAATTGATATAATTGTAGATAAACATTATTTTAGAAATCTATCAAGGCTTGCAAAGGAAATCGACGTAAAAGTGATTACTGATTATGTAGAAGGATTGATAGACTTTCAAAATATGATAACTCTATTTAGGGTTCAGAAGCAAAAACGTGATGCAAGATTTCTGGAAACTGTTATTTTTGAAGGTGGGACAATTTCAAAAAATAAAATTGTTGCATCAATAAATGATAATACAGACACTATCTTGAATAAGTTTAAGAAAGAAAAACTGGGGTCATATCTAGTAAAAGGATTAGAAGCATTTAGTGAAACAAAAAGATTGTCAGAACTTGAAAAAATTTCAGATAATTACCTGATGGAATTAAATAAAGAATCAAAATATGTTGTATTTGGACCAGAGCCATTATTCACATATCTAGTTGCAAAAGAGCGTGAAATCAATGCAGTTAGAATGATAATGGTAAGCAAGATAAACAACATAAGTTCAGACAAAATAAGGGAAAGGTTGCGTGAAACTTATGCATAAAATAGGTGTAGTTGGAGATAAGGATTCTATTTTATCGTTTAAGGCACTAGGAATTGATGTATATCCTGTTGTTACAAAGGAAGAGGCAAGAAGTACGATTGATGAGATGGCAAGTAATGACTATGGAATTATCTTTGTGACTGAACAAATTGCCGCATTAATTGAAAATACCATTGAAAGATACAACCGTGAAGTGCTTCCAGCTGTTATTTTGATTCCGAATAATCAGGGAAGTTTAGGAATTGGGCTTAAAAAGATAGATGAGTATGTTGAAAAAGCGATAGGATCTAATATATTTTAGACGAAAGGAGAAATTCATTGAAAACAGGAAGAATAATAAAAGTTTCTGGACCTCTTGTTGTTGCAGAAGGTATGGAAAATGCCAATGTATATGATGTGGTAAGAGTTTCGGAGAAAAAATTGATAGGTGAAATTATTGAAATGAGAGGCGATCAGGCTTCGATTCAAGTATATGAAGAAACATCAGGAATTGGGCCAGGAGAAGAGGTTTTCACAACTGGAGAGCCTTTGAGTGTTGAGTTGGGACCTGGACTTATTGAAGCGATGTTTGATGGAATTCAACGTCCGCTAAAGGAATATCAGGAAATAGCAGGAGACTTTTTGGAAAAAGGAATAGAAGTAAAACCTTTAAATAGAGAGAAAAAATGGGAATTTGAGCCTGTGTTATCTGTTGGAGCAACAGTTGAAACTGGAGATATCTTAGGAACTGTTCAGGAAACTTCTGTTGTAAATCATAAAATTATGGTTCCAGCAGGAATTAAAGGAACTTTGAAAGCTATTAAAAGTGGTAGTTACACAGTAGTTGACACAATTGCAGTAATTGAAACTGAAAAAGGTGAAGTAGAAGTTCAAATGATGCAAAAATGGCCAGTAAGACGTGGAAGAAAATATAAACAAAAATTAAACCCGGAAGCTCCGTTAATTACAGGACAAAGAGTAATTGACACATTCTTCCCTGTAACAAAAGGTGGGACTGCATGTGTGCCAGGACCTTTTGGATCTGGAAAAACAGTTGTACAGCACCAAATGGCTAAATGGGCAGATGCTGAAATTATAGTTTATGTAGGATGTGGAGAACGTGGAAATGAGATGACGGACGTTCTTATGGAATTTCCAGAAATTATAGATCCAAAAACTGGACAATCATTAATGAAAAGAACTGTACTTATAGCAAATACTTCAAATATGCCAGTTGCAGCCAGAGAAGCTAGTATTTATACTGGAATCACAATTGCTGAATATTTTAGAGATATGGGATACTCTGTGGCAATAATGGCGGATTCTACTTCAAGATGGGCAGAAGCTCTTAGGGAAATGTCTGGACGGCTTGAAGAAATGCCAGGGGATGAAGGATACCCAGCTTATCTAGGTTCAAGAGCTGCTGAATTTTATGAAAGAGCAGGAAAAGTAATTTGTCTTGGACAGGATGGAAGAGAAGGGGCATTGACAGTTATCGGAGCGGTTTCTCCTCCAGGTGGAGATATTTCAGAGCCAGTATCTCAGGCTACACTTCGTATTGTTAAGGTATTCTGGGGATTAGATGCAAATCTAGCGTATAGACGTCATTTCCCAGCAATTAACTGGTTAAATTCATACTCATTGTATCAAGGAAAAGTTGATAACTGGATGGATCAGAATGTAGGGCCTAAATTTTCTAAAAATAGAGCACGTGCAATTTCATTACTACAAGAAGAAAATAGCCTACAGGAAATTGTTAGACTAGTTGGTAAGGACACTTTGTCAGAAAAAGATCAGCTTAAACTTGAAATTGCAAAATCAATAAGAGAAGATTACTTGCAGCAAAATGCGTTTATGGAATCAGATACTTATACTTCGCTTGAAAAACAGGATAAAATGCTTGACTTAGTATTGAAGTTCTATGATGAAGGATTAAGAGGGCTTGAAAACGGAGCGTATTTAAGTGAAATTATCGCAATGCCTGTAAGAGAAAGAATTGCAAGAGCAAAATATTTACCTGAAGCAGAATTAGATAAAATTGAAGAAATAGCAAAAGAATTGGAAAAAGAAATTGATGAACTTGTAAATAAAGGAGGTGTAGCAAATGCTTAAGGAATACAAAACTATCAAGGAAATAGTAGGGCCGTTGATGGTTGTTGAAGGTGTTGAAGGAATAAAATACGAGGAACTTGTTGAAATTGAAACACAAAACGGCGAACTTCGTCGTGGACGTGTACTTGAAGTAAATGGTGATAAGGCAGTAGTACAGCTATTTGAAAATTCAGCTGGAATTAATTTAAAGGATTCAAAAGTAAGATTTTTGGGTAGACCTTTGTCACTTGGAGTATCAGAAGATATGATAGGGCGTGTATTTGATGGATTGGGTCGACCAAAAGATAATGGACCAAAAATAATTCCTGAAAAAACATTGGATATAAATGGAACGGCTATAAATCCAGTTGCACGTGATTATCCGTCAGAATTTATTCAAACGGGAGTTTCTGCGATTGATGGACTAAACACCCTTGTTAGAGGGCAAAAATTACCAATTTTCTCTGGTTCAGGGCTTCCACATGCAGAATTAGCACTTCAAATTGCAAGACAGGCAAAAGTTTTGGGAACAGATTCAAAATTTGCAGTAGTGTTTGGAGCGATTGGAATTACCTTTGAAGAAGCTCAGACGTTTACAGAAGATTTTGTAAAAACAGGAGCAATTGACAGGGCGGTATTATTTATGAACTTGGCTAACGATCCTGCAATTGAACGTTTGTCTACACCAAAAATGGCACTTACTTGTGCAGAATACTTGGCATTTGAAAAAGGAATGCACGTACTTGTAATCTTGACTGACTTGACTAACTATTGTGAAGCGTTAAGGGAAGTTTCGGCAGCAAGAAAAGAAGTTCCTGGAAGAAGAGGATACCCTGGATACTTGTATACTGACTTATCTACAATTTATGAAAGAGCAGGAAGAATTAAAGGGCGTGAAGGTTCAATTACGCAAATACCAATTTTGACAATGCCAGAAGATGACAAGACACATCCGATTCCAGATTTGACTGGATATATTACAGAGGGGCAAATAATCTTGTCAAGAGATTTATACAAACAGAACTTAATGCCTCCAATAAATGTTTTACCATCACTTTCAAGATTAAAGGATAAAGGGATTGGAAAAGGAAAAACTAGAGAAGATCATGCAGATACAATGAACCAATTATTTGCAGCCTATGCAACAGGTAAGGAAGCGAAAGAGCTGGCTGTAATCCTAGGGGAATCAGCATTGTCTGAAACTGATAAGGCATTTGTTAAATTTACAACTGCATTTGAGGAACAATATGTAGCTCAAGGGTTTGATAATAACAGAACTATTGAAGACACTTTAAATTTAGGATGGGATTTACTAAAAATATTACCAAGAACAGAGTTGAAAAGAATTAGAGACGAATATTTGGAAAAATATTTGCCTGCAGGAGATGAATAGACTATGGCAAGATTAAATGTAAATCCTACAAGAATGGAGCTGAGCCGTTTAAAGATACGTCTAAAAACTGCTAAAAGTGGACATAAACTGTTAAAGGACAAGCAAGACGAACTTATGCGTCAATTTATTATTTTAATAAAACAGAATAGAAAATTGCGTGAAGAAGTGGAAGGAAAATTACAAAATTCATTTAAGGATTTTTTACTTGCAAGAGGAGTAATGTCTGATGAAATGCTAGAAAATGCTATTGCATATTCGGAAGATAAACTTTTAGCAAATATAAAAACTAAAAATGTAATGAGTGTAATTGTACCAACAATGACTTTTAATAGAGATATGGAAAATGCAGAAGTATCTTATCCTTACGGATATGCTCAAACATCTGCTGATTTAGATGATGCTGTTGATGGCTTGAATCGAGTAATGAAAGACTTGCTGGAACTGGCAGAAACCGAAAAGGCATGTCAGCTTATGGCAGATGAAGTAGAAAAAACAAGACGGCGTGTAAACGCATTGGAATACATGACAATTCCACAGCTTGAAGAAACAATTCGTTATATTCAGATGAAACTTGATGAAAATGAAAGATCAAGCATCACAAGGCTTATGAAAGTTAAGGATATGATGGCAGAAAAAGCATAAATTTATAAGAATTTTGTTTAAAAAATTGAGTCGCAATTAAGCGACTCTTTTTATATGTTTATTTATAATTGTAAAATATAAATCGATAAAGTTTTTGATTAAACATTTCTTCTTTCACGTTCTCTTCTTTCTCTTCTTGAAAGTGGACGTTGTGAGTCATTCGATGTTCTATCCGAAACATCATCTCCTAACATTTCATTTTCCTCATGCTCATATCTTACATTTGAAACTTCTTCATGTGTCAAGTTATTTGTATCCTCCTCGCCACGAACTCTTAGTTTTAATATAAATGAACTTGTTTCACGTTTTATTGCATCAATCATTTCATTATAAATATCAAAAGCAACAATTTTATAGTCATGAATAGGATTTCTCTGTCCATAAGAACGTAATCTTATTCCTTCACGCAATTCTGTCAAGTCTTTCAAATGCTGTCTCCATTTAGTGTCCAATACTTCCAGCATAATATATTTTTCAATTCTTCTAAAGACTTCTTGTCCTATTGCTTCTTCCTTTTCATCATAAATTTTTATCAAATCATCATAGACTTTATTTGAAATTTCATCTGCACTAGCATTTTGTAAATCTTCTGAAATTTTATATTCAAATGTTTCATAAAGCTTATCAGACAATAAATTAAAGTCTTTTTCACCATTTCCTTCACCCACATAAGCTGAATTTACAATGTCATCTACAGTATCTGAAATCATATTTGTAATTAATTCTTTCAAATTCTCATTTTTCAAAATAGCGTCTCTTTGTTCGTAGACAACTTCTCTTTGAGTATTATTTACATCATCATATTCAATAAGACTTTTTCTTGATGAAAAGTTTCTGCTTTCAATACGTTTTTGTGCATTTTCTACAGCTTTACTGATTTGTTTATGACGAATTTCTTCATCTTCGTCAATTTTTAACATTTTCATCATTGCTTTTAGTCTATCTCCACCAAACAATCTCATCAAATCGTCATCTAATGAAAGATAAAACTCTGATGTCCCAGGATCTCCTTGACGTCCAGCACGCCCTCTCAACTGATTATCTATACGTCTGCTTTCATGTCTTTCTGTCCCTAAAATAAACAATCCTCCAGCTTCGATAACACGTTTTTTGTCTTCTTCACATTCTTTTACATAAGTTTTATATACATCTTCGTATTCAGGTGTTCCTTTAACAGCAACTTTTGTTGCAAAAGATTCTGCATCTCCACCAAGTTTTATGTCTGTTCCACGACCAGCCATATTTGTAGCGATTGTTACTGTTTTGAAACGTCCAGCCTGTGCAATAATTTCAGCTTCTCTTTCATGATGTTTTGCATTTAATATTTCATGCGGTATTCTTGCTTTTTTCAGTAAAGCTGATACTTCCTCTGAATGCTGAATTGAAGCTGTACCTACAAGAACTGGCTGACCTTTTTCATAAAGTTCTTCAATTTTTCTTGCTATTGCTTTATACTTTGCTTTTTTATTCATATAGATAACATCTGGCAAATCAACTCTGGCAACAGGTCTATTTGTAGGCACTACAATAACTTTTAGATTATAAATTTGTTTAAATTCATCTTCTTCTGTTTTTGCAGTCCCCGTCATTCCTGACAGTTTTTCATACATTCTAAAATAATTTTGTAATGTAATAGTTGCAAGAGTCTGATTTTCTCCAGCAACTTCTAGTTTTTCTTTTGCTTCAATTGCTTGATGTAGTCCATCTGAATAACGTCTTCCTTCCATAAGACGTCCTGTAAATTCATCAACTATGATAACTTCATTATCATCATTAATAATATAATCCCTATCTAGCTTAAATAACTCTTTTGCTTTCAAAGCCTGTGTCAAGAAATGCGTAAGTTCAACATACTCTGGTGAATATAAGTTATCAATTTTTAGTATTCTTTCAACATTTTTTATTCCTTTATCAGTAATTGTAACTGTGTGCGATTTTTCGTCAACTTCATAATCTTCCCAGTCTTCATCAGGAATTACAGTATTTTTTTTGTCCTTAATTTCTTCTGTCTTATAACTTCTCTTAAGAACTTTTGCTACTTCAGCAAAAGTATTGTACCATTCTGTAGTTTCTTCAGCAGCTCCTGAAATAATAAGTGGCGTTCTTGCCTCATCAATTAAGATTGAGTCAATCTCATCGACAATAACATAATTATGTCCACGCTGAACTTTTTCTTCAAGTTCTCCAACCATGTTATCTCTCAAATAATCAAATCCAAATTCATTATTTGTTCCATAAGTAATATCACAGTTATATGCCTCTTTTCTTTGCTCTGGGGTAATATTTCCAACAACTACTCCCGAAGTCAATCCTAGAAACTCAAAAAGTCCTGCCATAATATCTCTATCCCGTTTAGCAAGATAGTCATTAACTGTTACGACATGAACTCCTTTACCTGTCAAAGCATTTAAATAGATTGGAAGTGTCGCCATCAAAGTTTTACCTTCCCCAGTCTTCATTTCCGCAATGCTTCCTTTGTGAAGAATCATTCCACCTATGAGCTGAACATCATAGTGACGCATTCCCATAAGTCTTTTTGAAGCTTCTCTAACTGTTGCAAATGCTTCTACTAATATGTCATCTAATGTTTCCTTTTCTAATCTTTTTTTAAATTCTGTTGTTTTATGGCTCAATTGTTCATCTGTCAATTTCGCAAAAAGTGGTTCAACTTCATTGATTTTATTTACCAATTTTTGCATTTTCTTTATTTCTCTATCATCTGATGTTCCAAATATTTTTTCTCCTATTTTTTTTAACATTTTATCTTTCCTTTCTTTAATTTATTTTTATAGGTTATAAAACATTTGGTATTTATTCCCGTATTCTCAAGTTATTTTCATTTCTTTTCATAAAAAAAACATAAATATTCTGATTATTTTTAGAAATTTTATCTATTTTTTGCCAATTTCCATCCCTAGAAAATATAATATCCTGATTTTTTTCTAATGATAAAAATAAATCATTGTTTTGTTTCTCTTTTTCTTTTCTTTTTCCAATCTTTTTCAATTCCTGTGCCAACTGCTTATTATCTCTGCTCTTGAATTGATTGATTTTCACAATTAAATCGTAAATGTCCTCATGGCTTAAATTATTTTCATCTACAAAAATACTTAGTTTACGACTAAAAGTAGGGGTTCCCGCTAAGCTTGAGTAAGTCATCATAAAAATAATACAAGTCATTACAAGCATTACACTTTTTCTTTTATCTATAACTATTTTTCTCACTCCTAAAAAATTAATATTTTAAATTTAT
>NZ_CALHQO010000439.1:0-3146 GCF_938036635.1 uncultured Leptotrichia sp. | reverse complement strand
TGCTTTTAGCAGCTTTATCAGAAAGAGAAGACTTAAATACAGCTCATGAAGTAGCAAAGGCTATTGTTCCAGAAGGAAGAGATCAAGTCAAGGTTCGTCCTGAAGAATTACAGCCTAAAGAAACAGTAGCAAAAGCAGAAGCTCAAGATGACACGCCAAAAGGAGCAATTCCAGAAGGAACAGTTATCGGAGATGGGAAAATAAAATTTGTTCTAGCTCGTATTGATACACGTTTGTTACACGGACAAGTTGCAACAAGCTGGACAAAAGCAACAAATCCAAATAGAATAATCGTAGTTTCAGACACAGTTTCAAAAGATGAACTACGTAAAAAATTAATCGAACAGGCAGCGCCTCCAGGTGTACGTGCACATGTTATTCCGCTTGACAAATTAGTAGAAGTTTCAAAAGATCCAAGATTTGGGAATACAAAAGCATTATTGCTATTTGAAAATCCTCAGGATGCACTTTATGTAATTGAAAAAGGTGTAGATATTAAAGAGTTAAATGTAGGATCAATGGCACATAGTGTTGGAAAAGTTATGGTAAACAATGTACTTTCAATGGATCAGAATGATGTTGACACTTATAAGAAACTTAGAGATTTAGGTGTTCAATTTGATGTAAGAAAAGTTGCTGCTGATAAGAGAGCAGACTTATTTAAACTAATTTCAGAAAAACAAAACGAAGGATTAAAACTTTAATTTTAGGAGGTTATTATGGATTTTAATATTTTATCAATTATTTTAATATTAATCGTCGCATTTCTAGCAGGAATGGAAGGAATCCTTGACCAGTTCCAATTCCATCAGCCAATTATTGCGTGTTCATTAGTTGGAGTTGCTACGGGACGTATTGGTGAATGTATTATTTTAGGAGGAGCATTACAATTAATTGCTCTAGGTTGGGCTAATATAGGAGCAGCAGTTGCACCTGATGCAGCTCTTGCCTCTGTTGCTTCGGCTATCATTTTTGTTAAAGCAGGTAATTTTACTCCTGATGGACGTAATGTTGCAATTGCAGCGGCAATTACACTAGCTACAGTTGGTTTAGTTTTAACTATGGTTGTTCGTACTTTATCAGTAGTTATTGTTCACCAGGCAGATAGAGAAGCAGAAAAAGGAAATTTCAAAGGTGTAGAGTTATGGCACATGGTAGCTCTTGCTTGTCAAGGATTACGTATTGCAATTCCAGCAGGATTACTGTTATTTATACCTTCTGAAATTATTCAAGGAGCATTAGGGTCATTACCAGCATGGTTTACTGAAGGAATGACTATTGGTGGTGGATTTGTTGTAGCTGTAGGATATGCAATGGTTATTAATTTGATGGCAAATAAAGAAGTATGGCCATTCTTCTTCTTAGGGTTTGCATTAGCACCAGTAAATCAACTTACATTAATTGCAACAGGAATTATCGGTGTATGTGCAGCTATTATTTACTTAAATGTTACTAATAACAAAGGTAACGGTGGTGGAGATGGAGGTTCAACTTCTTCTGGAGATCCGTTAGGTGACATTTTAAATGATTATTAATAAGGGAGGAATAAGAAATGGCAGAAAATAAAATAAAATTATCAAAATCAGATCGTCGTAGTGTAATGTTACGTTCTCAATTTCTTCAAGGTTCTTGGAATTACGAACGTATGCAAAATGGAGGTTGGGCTTATTCTTTAATCCCGGCATTGAAAAAATTATATCCAAATAAAGATGATGCTTCGGCAGCTTTAAAAAGACATATGGAATTCTTTAATACTCACCCATATATTGCTGCTCCAATTTTAGGAGTAACTCTTGCTCTTGAAGAAGAAAGAGCAAATGGAGCAAAAATTGATGATGCAGCTATTCAAGGGGTAAAAGTTGGAATGATGGGACCACTTGCAGGAATCGGAGATCCAGTATTCTGGTTCACAGTACGTCCAATTTTAGGAGCAATTGCAGCATCACTTGCAACAAGTGGTTCAGTTATTGCACCGTTGTTCTTCTTCATTTTTTGGAATCTAATTCGTATAGCATTTTTATGGTACACTCAAGAATTTGGTTACCAAAAAGGTGCTGAAATTACAAAAGATTTATCAGGTGGTTTATTACAAACCATTACAAAAGGAGCATCTATTTTAGGAATGTTCGTTATGGGAATTTTGGTTCAACGTTGGACTTCAATTAATTTCCCAATGATTGTATCAAAAGTTCCATTATCAAAGGGTGCTTATGTTGAATTTCCAAAAGAGGCTGTAAATGGTGAACAGTTACAAAAAATCTTAGGAGATCTTGCAAGTGGAGTTTCTCTTACACCAGAAAAAGTAACAACATTACAAGATAACTTAAATCAATTAGTGCCAGGATTAGCAGCTTTATTATTAACATTCTTATGTATGTGGCTTCTTAAGAAAAAAGTTAGTCCAATTTTAATTATCTTTGGACTATTTGCAGTGGGAATTTTAGGACACTTAGTTGGAATTTTCTAAAAATAAAGAATGACTACTAAAAATTCAATTTAAATAATTGGAAAATCTATTAAAAAGAGAGAAGTTGGAACTAAAAAGCCAACTTTTTTCTAATTTTATGTAATAAATTTGAATTAAAGAAATGAGGAATAAAAGTGGCTATTTCGATGAATACAAAAGTGTTATTTACAACAAAGGCAAATTCTCTATCGGGAATGTTTGGAAATAAAAATGGAGATATACTTGTAGGTGACAAAGCTTTCGAATTTTATAATAACCGTAATCCCGAAGACTATATTCAGATTCCTTGGGGAGAAATTGTGAGAGTGAGAGCACAAATCTTTTTTAAAGATAAGTATATTCGTGGTTTTTTCATAGATACTAAAAGTGCTGGATCGTATAATTTTGTTGTAAAAAATGCGGGAAAAACACTAAAGACAATGCGTGATTTTCTTGGAAATGAAAAAATTGTAAGAAATAAACCTGTATTGTCGCTGAAAAAAGTGTTTGAATGGTTTAAGAAGAAATAAAAATGACAGATTTGAAAATAAAAATGGACTAACTTTATATGATAGTCCAATTTTTTTATTTTATAAATATAGTAACACTAGTTTAAAACAGAACTCAAAAATTATGACTATTTTACTCAAACCCTGAATTATATAATTTCTAGCAGTTTAATTTTAAATAGGTTCGAGTA
>NZ_CALHQO010000438.1:0-5118 GCF_938036635.1 uncultured Leptotrichia sp. | reverse complement strand
TTTTATACATAACAAAGCAGACAATTTTACAATTTGTCCTGTAAAAAATATCTTGATTGCTCTTCTGACAAAAAAATTTTTTTTCATCTTTCCTCCACAACAAATTTAACTTTACAAACAATAATAAATACTTCACTTAAAATTTTGATATTTTTCGTAAAATCTTCCACTTAATAAAAGTATAACAAAATTTTACTATTTTTTCAATACCTAAAAAATTATTTCCAGCACTCATCTTTAAATTCAGATTTTTTCATTCCTGAAACATATTTATTCCCTGTAACAAAATATCGTAATTCCTTTTCTGTCCAGATTCCTTTATTTGGAATACCAATTCTTGCTGAACTCTCGATATTTTTAGCTATTTTACTGTTCTCAAAATCAATATAAAGTATATTTTCTTCCATATTTTCAATATCATAAATTGATTTTTTTGATACTTTCTGAAATTTTTTCGTGATTTCACAAATCTTACTTTTGTTGAATACATCTCCAATTCCCATCGCCTTTGTCAATTTTCCAGGTCCATTGCTAATTAAAATTCCTTCTTTTCCTCTATTTTCAATCATTCTTTCAACATTTATCACAGGCTCAATTCCCCTAATCAGTACTGCCTGTGGATTTCCTTCTTCACAGCTGACTATATTAAGCATTTTATGTGTGTGCATAGTATAAATGTAAACTGTTCCGGCTTTCCCAAACAAAGCCTCAACCTTTGGAGTCAATTTTCCCTCAAATCCGTGACAAGCCCTATCTACTACTCCCAAATAAGCTTCCGTTTCTACAATATATCCTCCTAATAATTCATTATTCTTTTTTACGAGTATTAATTTTCCAAGTAAATTTTTTGCAAGCGAAACTGTATCCTGCTCAAAAAATTCTTTCATATTATCTATATTATTTTTTTTCATTTTATCACCTTATATTTTTTAACTTTTAGATTAATAAAATTTTATAACATTCTTTTTAAGATTTCAACAAATAATTTTAATTATTTTATTTTATCTATTGACATTTAGTTTTTTCAAGGTACAATATTATTGACATAGATGAAAGGATGTGATGATTTATGAAAATCATTATTAGCGGAAAACAACTTAAAATTACAGATGCAATTAAAACTTATACTGAAGAAAAAATAAGCAGAATTTCTAAGTATTCGGAAGCTATCACAGAAGTCGATGTTGTTCTGACAGTCGAAGACACAAAATCTGAAGGGCCAATTCATAAAGCTGACGGATTAGTTTATGCAAGCGGTACAAAAATAAAAATAGAAGCTGAAAACAAAGATTTGTATGCAGCAATTGATGACTTAGCTGACAGACTAGAAAGACAAGTCAGAAAATATAAAGAAAAACAAAAAGATTATAATAAAAAAGGTTCTCATTAATTATAATTTTTACAAAATATTTTAAAAGTAAAAAAGTGTGATATATAAAAAAAGACTATTTTAGAACTTATCAAGTTTTAGAGTTAGTCTTTTTTATGTTTTTTATTTAGTATTGATTACATTGTTTCTTACTTGTTTTATATATTCTAACAACTCTTCCAATTCATATAAAGAAACTTCATAAACCATTTCAATACTTGTTCCCCAATACTCATGAATCAATCTATTTCTCATTCCCTTTATATTTTCCCAATAACTAATTTCGTTATAACTTTGTAATAAAATATTTTTATCTAACTTTTGTATTTGAGTTATCGCTTCTCCTATTTTTTCAAGTTGCCGTTCAACATAACCAATCAATTTTTTATCATCAGCAAATTCAACATATTCTATTCCATTTACTTCTTCTATTACTTCATTTATACATTCTTCTATATCATAAGCAAATTGAATAATTTTTCTATTTTTCTTATACATATATTACACATTCTAGAATCTCTTCTCTTATTTTTTCTTTATATTCTCTAACATTTTTTGTTTTAAATTTATAATCAAATACACTTTTTTCTATCAAATCTACTTTTTTATGAAATATTTCTTCCAATTCTTTTTGTAAATTACAAAAATTTTGATACATTCCTTTTTTAAATTCCATTTTTACCAATACATCTATATCGCTATTTTCATTTTCTACATTTTTAGCATAACTTCCAAATAAGCCTAATTCAGATATACTGTATTTATTCTTGTCTATTTTTGACAACTTTTCTAAAATGTATTTTTTATCCATTTTCCTCTCCTACAATTTAATATCTATTGTTTACAACTTAATCAAAAATCACTTTCCAATTATCTTTATTTTCATTAGCCTCAAAACACATTTGTATCTGCTCAGCGGTAGTTTTATTAGTTGCAAGCTCTGGCAATTCATCAATCTCAAAATATCGGCTGTCGATCGTTTCTATATTTTTCTCAAATTTTCCACTAACATATTCACACAACACAAAAATTTTTGTTATGCCATAAGGAATTGCTTTTCCTTGATTTTTTGTTACATCCAGTAAGGCTACAATCATTTCTGTACTTGCTTCAATTCCAGCTTCCTCCTTAACTTCCTTTAGCACATTTTCCTTAACTGAAAGATGAACATCTGCCCATCCGCCTGGCAATGCCCATTTTCCATTACTCTCCTGAATTAGTAAAATCTTATTATTTTCAAAAATTGCAGCTCTCGTATCAATTTTAGGCGTCTGATATCCAACTTCATTGCAAAACAGATTTTTTACTTTTTCTATCGAAATATCAGTCTTATGAGCTACCATCTCTGCTGAGATCTCTCTAATTCTCTCAAATCGCTCAATATCAAACTTATCCTTTCCATAAGCAAGTCCTGCCTGAGCCAGACTTTGCAATTCAATCGCCCAATTTAGCCATTTTTCCTCTTCCACTTTTTTCTCCGATTTTTTTTCATCTTTCATCAATCATCACCCTCCATCAAGACTCTACTCCTCAACATCCACTTTTATTACTTCTCTCATAAACATAAAATACAAGAATAAAATTAAAAAGATAACACTAATAATTGTTCTTAAAATAGATGATTTTTGTAAAATAAAATTATTTATTATTAATTGCAGTATTACCATCATTATTGGTAAACTGACATCAATCCTTACAGAAACCTTCGCATCTTTCCCCGCTACCTTAATTTTCTTCACAACCTTTTTAAGACCAGTTCTAAATATTGTAACTTCATGCTCCCCTTTTGAAACTTGGATCTCCAAATATTTTTTCCTAAATTCTATCGGATTCCCACCGTCTATTTTTACTCTATAGCCAGTTGTACCGTTTTTATCAGCATTTTTTTCTTTTATATTCAGGTTGTTTATTATTAATTTTGGCATTTATTTACCCTTTCTTTTAAATTTATCGCATAATCAACTGCAAGCCATGTTTGAACTTCATTTTCTACATTTACATTTTCTAGAAAAGAAACTCCAAAACTAAAAATTTGATTCCTTGTTTTTTCAAAAATTACAATTTCAATTCCATTTTCCAAATATTCAATATCAAAATCATTATTATTCCCATCAAACTCTGCCATAGACAATCCAGAAGTTGTCCCTATTGTCAATTTCCCATTATTAATTTCAAAAGAAATTGCTTCCAATCTCTCCCCACTCTCAACATAACTTTCGTATTCAAAATCTGTTTCTAAAATACATTTTAAAAAATGTTTGTTTATTTTATCTACTTTTTCCTTTTTAAATTCATACTTCAATAAATATGTTTCAGTTTTCAAAAAAGATTTAGAATTTCGAATTTTAGAAAAATTAAACTCAACTTCTTTTTTATCCATAAACATTCGTATATTTCCAAAAGGTGTTTTCAGCATAACTCTCTCTCTTCATCTAATTTTCAACCTCAATTAACCCATATTTATCTATTTTTTAGTCTTCCAAAATTTCTTTTGCAAAGCTTCCTTCTTTTTCAGTTCCCAATAAAATTTCCTCAACAGTTGCCGCAATATCCGCAAAAGTTTTTCTAGTTCCAATATTTACATTCTTTTTAACATTTTTACCATAAATCATTATAGGTATATATTCTCTCGTATGATCTGTCCCTTTGTATGTAGGATCGTTTCCGTGATCAGCTGTGATAATCAAGATTTCATCATCTTTCAAGTTTTTCTCGATTTCAGGCAGCCAGTTATCAAATTCAATTAGAGCCTTTACATATCCTTCAACATTTCTTCTGTGTCCGTAAACAGCATCAAAATCAACTAAGTTAGTAAAAATCAATCCTTTTGTATCTTCCTTCAATGCAGCTATCGTTTTCTTAATTCCGTCTAGATTATCCTGATTAGCTTTTCTATTATCTGTAATTCCTTTTCCATTGAACAAGTCGCTCGTTTTTCCAATTCCCACTACATCAAGTCCAGCTTTTTCCAATCTTTCAAGCATGCTTTCTTTTGGAGGATCAATTGAAAAGTCGTGTCTATTCGCAGTTCTCTTAAATTCTCCTACTTTTTTACCAACATAAGGTCTTGCAATTACCCTTGCCACAGGTGATTTCTCATTACAAATTTCAAGTGCAATTTCACACGCCTTGTAAAGTTCTTCCAATGGTATAATTTCTTCATTTGCAGCAATCTGGAATACAGGATCTGCTGAACCGTAAACTATCCAGTTACCTGTTCTAATTTGCTCTTCCCCATATTGATCAATTGCGACAGTTCCTGAAATTGGCTTATTTAGCATAACTTTTCTTCCAGTTTTTTCTTCAAATTCCTTTATAACTTCATCTGAAAATCCATCTTTATAATTTGGAAACGGACGTTCTAGCGGTACACCAGCAATTTCCCAGTGTCCTGTTGTTGAATCTTTTCCATGCGATACTTCAATCGCTCTTCCATAAGCTCCTTCAGCTTTCTCCACAGCTGGAGTCCCTTCAATTTCAGTAATATTTCCAAGCCCCAATTTCCCCATATTAGGCAAACTCATTCCACCATATGCTTTTGCCATATTTCCTAAAGTATTTGACCCGCAGTCATCAAATAAATTTGCATCAGGCAATTCTCCTGCTCCAACACTGTCTAGTACAATTAATGTAATTCTTTCTATTTTTTTCATTTTTTTATTTTCCTTTCTTTTTTATTTAATTATATCTTTTATTTGTTTTAAAAGCAATTGATTTTAAAATTTTTCATTTTATTTTTCTAAATTAGT
>NZ_CALHQO010000437.1:0-2998 GCF_938036635.1 uncultured Leptotrichia sp. | reverse complement strand
CAAGGGTTTGCAATCATGCCAAAAGAGGAGATGACGCCAATTGAAGATATGTATATGGAAGGGTTAGGTGAGAGATTTACAGAGATTCTACTACTAGTCTATATGTCAAAAAACAAAAATCAGTCGCTTCGCGATTTATTGAAATTTGTAAGCAAAAGTAATAGTGATGGTGAATCCTTATTTGGATAAATTTGGAGAATTAAAGAATAAAATAATCCCAGCTACTTTGAAAGAAATTTGTAGTAATGAGTTAGTTGATTATATTAATTTTATTAAGTAGTATGGATATTCAAAATAAAAAAATTTTAGGTGTCACGTATATTAATTTATAAGGAGGTTATATATGATAATTTTGAAAAAATTAAGGAATAAAACAAACTATTTAGCTATTCTAGCTATTTTAATATGTATCGCAACAACTATAAGCACAGCAAATAATATTTATGAAAATCTATATTCTTTTAGATCTAAACGAAAGGTTGAGAATCCTGATCCAGATTTTGAATTAAAGCAAAAAGTCAAAGATAGGATAAAAGATGTTTCGACAAGATCAGAAGCTGAGTCAAGATTAGTTTGGGTGGAAGTTCCTGTCTGGAGATTAAAAGACGGGAAAAAGGTGTCTGATACAGAAAGATTTCAGATTTTGGACGTACTTGCTAATGATGTAAAGGAAATTTTTCATGAAATACATAAAGGAAAAGAGAAATTTCCAATAAAAAACTTAATTGGCTATTCGTGGAGAGGAAGTTTTAAAAGTTTACACAGCACAGGGCGGGCGATAGACTTAAACCCTGAAGAAAATCCGCAAGTAAACAGCAACGGAAAGGCTATTGTCGGAAAAAGCTGGCAGCCAGGAAGTAACCCATATTCTATAAAACCTGATGGCGATGTAGTGAGAGCATTTACAAAAAGAGGATGGACTTGGGGAGCGAACTTTAGAACAAGAGATTATATGCATTTTGGTTTTGCAGAAATGTAGTTTAAATAAATACAGAATAAAAAGAGGCGAGAAAAATGTTGCTTGGTGGAAATGAAACTACGAGAAAGATTGATAATTTTGCTATAAATAATTTGAAAATTCCAAGTATCGTGCTTATGGAAAATGCTGCAATTTCATTTGCAAAACATATTGACGAAAATGAAGATAATTTTCTTATTATTTGTGGTAAAGGTAATAATGGTGGGGATGGCTATGCGATTGCACGCCAGTTATTATCAAAGGGAAAAAATGTAAAAATTTTTTGTATTAGCAATGAAAATATGAGTAATGATTGCATGATAAATTATGAAATTTGCAAGAATATGGGAATTGAGATATTTTATAAAATAGAAGAATTGGATAAGCTGTTTTTGGAATGTAGTGTTATTATTGAAGGGATTTTTGGAACAGGATTGAATTCAGAAATAAAAGGAATCTATCAGGAAATTATCCAAAAAATCAATACAGCAAGCAATAATAAAAAAGTTTATTCAATTGATATTCCCTCTGGAATTAATGGCGATACTGGCGAAATTATGGGAATTTCAGTCAAAGCAGATATTACAATTTCATTTGTCACTTACAAAAAAGGATTTTTAAATCCAAAAATAAAAGATTTTTTAGGAAAAGTCATTATTGAAAATATTGGATTGAATGAAAGTAATATCAATCATTTAGACAAAGAGTATTATTTAACACCTGACATGGTAAAAAGTTTTCGTATAAAAAGAAATGAAGATTCCCATAAGGGAGATTTTGGCAAAGTGCTAATTTTTGCTGGGAGCAGTGGATTTTATGGTGCAGGAAATATAGTTGCAAAATCGTGTGTGAGAACAGGAGCAGGACTAACTACTGTAATTACTGATAAAAATAACTTTTCATTAAATGTATTTGTGCCAGAAGCTATGAGTTTCCCAATTAATTTTGATAATATAAATGAAAATCTCGAAAAATTAGAAAACGAAATCTTAAACAGCGATGTGATTGCAATTGGGCCAGGAATTGGTAAAAGTCAGCAAGCATTTTTAATTTTTGAAAAATTGATCAGTATTAAGAAAAACAATAAAGGGAATACAATAAAACTGATATTAGATGCAGACGCTTTAAATTTATTGGCAGAAAACAGGGAATTTTTTGAAAAAATAAGAAATAGGAGCATTTTGACACCACATTTGGTTGAATTTTCACGATTGACAGGATTTTCGACAGATGAAATTAATAAAAATAGGTTTGAAATAACAAAGAATTTTGCAAAAAAATACGAGATAATTTTGTTATTAAAAGGTAAAAATACCATTATTACAAATGGAGAAGAGCTTTTTGCAAATAGTACAGGAAATTCACATATGGCAAATGGTGGAATGGGAGATTGCTTAACAGGAATTATCTGTTCGCTTGTGGGACAAAAATATGATTTAATGAAGTCTGCTGGAATTGGAGCATATTTGCATGGTAAAATTGCAGATGAATTGGTAAGAAGGCAGTATATTGTGAATGCAACAGATGTGATTGATAATATTTCTAAGTATATGAATGAGATTTTTAAAATTTAGGCTAGAACATATTTAAATTTTTTAGGGAGTTAGCTATGATTAAAAATGATATTATTGATTATACTGAAAGTATAAAACGAGAATATGAAAGCAATTACTTTAATGATAAATTTTTTGAAATTTTTCCGACTAAATATGAAAAGATGTTGAGAGAATACGAAGTTATTTATTTTAAGGATGAAGTTAGAATTTCATTTTTTAATTTGGATTTTTCTGATGATTTGATTTGTTATGAAGAATGTGATTTTATTGATCGAGTAAGACATAGTTTATATAGCATTGCCAAACTAATTAATTCCCAAAAAACTGAAAAGCTAAAAAAATTTTGGAATATATTTGAGGAAATTTATTGGGAAATAGTTCAAGAAAAAATTCCCAAAGATAATAAAAAAGTTTTAAATTTTTAGGATTTACCGCGCGAGAAAGTGCGACGTAGAGCTGTCCTTTGGCAAAGATGTGGTTGATG
>NZ_CALHQO010000436.1:0-2998 GCF_938036635.1 uncultured Leptotrichia sp. | reverse complement strand
AATATTTGTTGGTTTTCCTTCTCTTTTAAGAAATTCAATTTTTCTTTTACCTTTTTCTCCTACCTCAAATTTAAAATTGCCATTTTCATTAATTTTTTTATATTCTTTATCAGGACTAACTAAATTCTCTAAAGTAAAATTAATATAATCTATTGTATTTACAATATTTTTACAATAATTTTCCCATTCTTTTTCATTTATAATTCCAGGTTCTGTTACATGTAATTTCGTTTTAAATTCAATTAAGTTATATATTGATTCACATTTTTTTAATTGCATTGATATTATTTTAAATACTTCATCTTGAAGTTTGGCTAAATTAGTATCGCTTTCTAAATTTGCAAATTGCTCTAATTGTATTGTTGAAACGTAAAATTTCAATAATTTATTTATTTTTTTTAGTCCAAATCCTTCATATAAATAATCAATAACTTCTTGATAATTCCGCTCATTAAGATTATCTTCTAAAATATTTACTATATCCTCAATATATTTAGAAATTTGTACTTCGATTGATTGCCACTCATCTTTTTCAGTTTCAACTAACAACAAAAATATAAAAAACAATCCCATATTTAATAAAAATTCTTCACTATTAGATTTTAAACGTACAAAATAATCTTTTCTTTCAATATCACTTAAATTATCTAAATTTCTAAACTCTTCTCTCTTTTTATTTAAACCAATAATATTATCAAAAAAATACTTGTATGATGTCTTTAACTCTAAATTTAAATCAAACCCATTACCGATTACATACAATACTCCTTCATTTTCTGTATTCATAAATTTCTCCTTTTCTCAAAATATTGATTTTTTATAAAATATTTATTAAACTGAACATGAAATACACTCCTCAATCGTCGCCTTTCTCGTTCTCGTATAATAAAGCGACTTCAACCCCAGCCTATGTGCATAAATATAAAGTCTAGCCAAATCTCTAGTGCTATCTGTACTCTTTGTATACAAGATAGTCGAGATTCCTTGATCTACGTGTCTTTGGATTACAGAAATTAGTTTCAAGATATTTTTTTGATCCATATCGTATGCTGACTTATAGAAGAAGTAGTTGTCGTTTGTCAGGTATGGCATTGGGTAGAAAGTTGTGCTGTCTCCGTATTCTCTTACTTCGATTGTGTCAACTACTGGCATTACTGAGGCTGTGGAGTTCATTATGTAGGATGTTGACTGGTTTGGAGCAATTGCCATTCGGTAGGCGTTGTAGACTCCGTGTTTCATTACTTGCTCTTTTAGGTTTGCCCAGTCTTCTTTTGTTGGGATGTAGATTCCTTCAAATAGCTGTTTTATTTTTTCTGTTTTTGGCATATATTCTTTTGTAATGTATTTGTCAAAATAGTTTCCATTGGCGTATTCAGATTTTTCAAAGTCCTTGAAAGTTTCGCCTTTTTCTTTTGCGATTTCCATTGAACGTTCCAATGAATAGAAGTTCACCATCATAAAGAATACGTTACAGAAGTCAAGCGCTTCCTTGCTTTCGTACATAATAAAGTTTTTAGCCAAGTATCCGTGCAGGTTCATTGCTCCCAGCCCTACTGAGTGCAGTTCGTCGTTTGCTTTTTTTATTGACGGAACAATATCAATGTTTGTCAAGTCTGATACCATTGTAAGTGAATCAATTGCCGCTTTTGTGGCTTCTTTTATTCTCTTATTTTCCATTACAGTTGCAATATTTAATGAACCTAAATTACATGAAATTCCACGTCTTATCGTATCTTCCTCATAATATGCATTAATGTCTGAAACTTCTGATAATTGCATAATTTCAGTACATAAATTTGAGAATTTAACTGTTCCGATTTCTTTTAATGCGTGTTCCTTATTTGCATTATCTTTAAAGAATAGATAAGGATATCCACTCTCTTTTTGCGTTTGAGAAATTTTTACAAGAAGTTCCCTTGCGTTTATTTTTTTCTTTTTAACATTTGGATTATCAACCAGTTTTTCATACATTTCGTTCATATCCATTTCATCCAGATATTGCCCATATTCTAGGAATACTGTGTGTGGATTAAATGTGTAACAAACTTCATCTTCCATTGCCAATTGCATAAATTTATCTGGAACAATAACTCCGATCGACAATGATTTTATTCTGATTTTTTCATCTACATTTATTTTTTTACTATCCAAAAATTCATTAATATCAGAATGGAAAACATTCAAATAAACCGCTCCAGCTCCAGCTCTTTGTCCTAACTGATTTGCATACGAAAAAATGTCCTCTAAAATCTTCATAATTGGTAAAACTCCAGAAGCTCTGCCTTCAACTCCTTTTATTGACTCTCCTCTTGCCCTTACTTTAGAAAGGTTAATCGAAACTCCTCCACCAATCGAAGAAAGTTTCATTGAAGAATCAAAAACATATCCAATTCCGCTCAAATTATCTCCCATTTCATCAAGAAAACAAGAAACAAGCTCTCCAGAACGTTTTTTTCCAGAATTTAAAAAAGTTGGCGTAGCAGGCTGATATTCTTGATTTATCAACATCAAAGCATACTCTTTTGCCTTTTCAACATTTCCCTGTGCTAAATAAAGTGAAACTGTAGCAATTCTATCTTCATATCTTTCCAAAAACTTCTCTCCAGAATCATCCATCAAAGCATAGCTTTGGTAAAACTTAGATGCACTCATAAACGAAGCAAATCTAAACTTCTTATCGTAAACCAGCTTAAATACTTCTTTTATTTCATCGTGATTATACATCTCATAAAAATCAATATAATAATCATTTTTTATCAAATATCTCATCTTTTCCTCAAGGTTATGAAAAAACACCGTATTTTTGTTCACATAATCTACAAAATACGAATAAACAGCCTCCTTATCTTTCTCAAGCTGAAAATCCTCCCCTTGCTTTACCATTATCTCGTTATTTAGGTATATCCATTTTTTTGCTCTTTTATCTACCATTTATAATTCTCCTCTATTTATTAATTAATTTTTATCATTTAAAAATTTTATTATTTCATTAATATGT
>NZ_CALHQO010000435.1:0-4452 GCF_938036635.1 uncultured Leptotrichia sp. | reverse complement strand
GATATATAATTTTAGATAATAATATGATAATAATTTCTATTATATGTTTTATATTATCAATAATTGGAGGATATTTAGCATCAGTAGGTTCTTCAACAGATTATATAATTAAAAGATTCGGAAGAGATGGTAACACTTTATTTATATCTTCAAACTCTAAAGAAGCGGAAAATAGTAAAGAGATTTTAGATATAAAAATACCAGCAAGTTTAATTGATAATTTTGAAATGACTGAAAAAGATAAGGAAAGAATGGCTAGAAATATTGAAAAAATCAAATTGGAAGGATTACCGTTTCATCCAGATATGCCTGTAAGCATTTCTGAGAGCAAAGCTGTTATTCCAAATAAGGAAGCAATTATAAAAAGGGCGGCTGCAATGCAAATGACAGGTGTTGTTTCAGAATTGTATAATGAATTTGGAGAAAATGCACAAGAAAATATAAATCAAGTCTTAGAAATGTTTAATCAAAAATATGGAATTAAAGAAATTTTAACAGATGAAGAAAGAAAATATTTAGAAAAATATACAGATGATGAAATAGTGCAGACAAACTTTAACTGGCGTTATGAATGTCCACCTGTATTATTATGGTCATTATCTTTGAAAGAATTGACAGATTTGAATACAATTTGTGATTTCAGAAAAACAATAGAATATTTTATGGAAAATGATTTAGAAACGTTGATGAATAAAGCAGAATTACGTTCAAAAGATGAAATAATGGATATGCTTGATTATTTGTACAGGCTTAACTGGAGTGCAGTGGAACTGAGAATACGTCCTGAAAATCATAATAACAAGAAATTCCCTTATGATGAAAGTATTATTCATTTTAGAAGATTAGCATTAGAATGGCTTGTACAGCCTGAAAAAAGTATTGAGGATATTGAAGCGGAGATGCATACTTAGAAATTTTATTATAAACTTTTTGAAACACTAGAATATGAATGTTATTATTGAAAAATAAGAGAAGTATGAGAATTTGAAAGGAGTTAAATTGATGAGAAAAAATATAAGTGGAAATTCTCCGTGGGAGGACATTGTAGGATATTCGAGAGCAGTAAGGATAGGAAATATTTTTGAAATAGCAGGAACAACAGCCGTTAAGGATGGAAAGCCTTATGCAGCAGGAAATGCCTATGAACAGACAAAATATATTCTTGAAAATATAAAAAAGGTTCTTGAAAAGGAAGGATTGGGGTTAAAAAATGTTATTAGAACAAGAATGTTTGTTACAGATATTTCAAAATGGGAAGAATATGGAAAAGCACATGGAGAATTTTTTAGGAACATTAAACCAGTTGCAACAATGGTAGAGGTGTCTTCATTAATTGATAAGGAATTGATGATAGAAATAGAAGTAAGTGCAGTTGCTGATTAAGAAATAAATAGAAAAGTTATAAATCTCAAAATTAGAGAGAAAATAAAACAATTGAAAAGGAAAATTTTATGATAACTAAAAAAACAGTATTTTCAGTTTTAGGAATTTTAGCAATATTTTTTATAATCTGCCTAATTTATGCACATTATGAATATACACAGCTCAAGGTCAGAACGATAGAAATTGCTTCAAAAGATATTCCACAAGAATTTGATCGAAAGAAGATTGTCTTTGCGGCAGATTTTCAGCTAGATACTTATGCGAGATTTAATCAGAAGCAGCTTGACAGGATTATTGATTTGATAAACAAGCAGGAAAAGGATATTATAATTCTGGGTGGTGACTATACTAACTGGACTGGTAAAATTCCACGATTTTACAAAGGAATGGAAAAGTTGGAAAAGCCTAAATATGGAATTTATGCAGTTTTGGGAAATCATGATTATAATTCTGTGGAAAAAAATATGGCTGGACTGAAAAGCCTTGGGTACAAAGTGCTGGTAAATGAAAATGACAAAATAACAGTAAATAAACAGAGTATTTACATTTCAGCAGTTGACGATTTACTAAAAGGGAAACCTGATGCACAGAAGGCGCTTAATGGCATAAAAAAAGATGATTTTAATATCTTCATCACACATAATCCTGATTATTTTGAAGAAATGACAAATGAACAGAAGGAAAGATCAGACATGACTTTGGCAGGGCATACTCACGGTGGACAGATAACATTGTTTGGATTAATTTTATGGGCAGAAATTAAGCATCCGTGGAAATATGGGTATGGCTTGAAGGAATATGATGGACATAAAATTTATACTACTTCAGGTGTTGGCGGCGGAGCTTTTGAAATGTTTATAAGATTTTTTGCACAGCCTGAAATTGTAGTGCTAAAATTGAAAAAAATTTAAATATATACGTAAAATCAAATAAATAAAGTACTATAATAGTTTGTTGGCAGCCAGATTATTTGATTATGAATAGGATGAATAAATAATGGAAAAAATTTTAATAACAGGAGCAAGTTCAGGAATTGGTAAAGAATTGGCAAAAAAATTAGCAATTAAAAGTAAAAAAATGTATTTGCTGGCAAGATCTTCTGATAAACTGAATTTATTGAAAAAAGAACTGGAAGAAAAAAATCCCTTAATTGAATGTATTTGTATAGAATATGATTTAGCAGATATAGATAATTTAAGAAATATTGTTGAAAATTGTGATGTTGATTTGGTTATTAATTGTGCTGGTTTTGGAAAAATTACAGATTTTTTGAAATTGAGTGATAAAGAAGATTTGGATACTGTGAATGTGAATTTTGTTTCTCCGTTAATTTTAACTAAAAAATTTTCAGAAAAATTTTTGCAAAAAGGGAAAGGAATAATTTTAAATGTATGTTCAACAGGTGCTTTATATCAGCATCCGTATATGGCAGTTTATAGTTCGGCAAAATCTGCATTATTACATTATTCTTTGGCGTTAGATGAAGAATTGGCGCATAAAAACAAAGATGTGAGAGTTTTATCAGTTTGCCCCGGTCCAACGGCAAGTAATTTTTTTGATAAGAATACACAGGAAAAATTTGGAAGTTCTCAAAAATTTATGATGAGTTCGGAAGAAACGGCGAAAAAAATTATAAAAGCGATGGAAAAAGGAAGAAAATTTTCCATTATTGGCTTTAGGAATAGAGTGTCCATATTTTTAATAAATTTATTGCCAATTTCGTTACAGCTAAGGTTAGCAGGATTAGTCTTGAAAAAGGTGATTAAATGACAGTATTGTTTAATTTTTTATTGATATTGGCAGTAATCTTGCTCATTTTAAAATTAATATTTTCTTTTGTTTACTTTAAAAGAATAAATAGTCTAGAAAAAAATAAGATAGATGAGAGCAAATACACAGTAGTTCAACCTATTTTGTCTGGAGATATAAGATTGGAAGATGATTTATCTGCTAATTTAAAAAATACTGATGACATGAAATTTATTTGGCTTGTCGATAAAAATGACTGTTTAGCAAGACAGACAGTTGAAAATATTTTAAAAAATAAAAATTATTCTAGCAGAGTTGAAGTCTATTACTTAGACGATGTTCCGCAAGAAGTAAATCCCAAAGTATTTAAATTATCGCAAGCTATAAAGAAAATAAAAACAGAATATACGGTAATTTTAGATGATGATGCAGTTATTGACAGAAAAAAACTGGATGAATTAAGTATTTATGAAAAAGATAAGGCTGAATGGATAGTAACTGGGATTCCTTATAATTATAATATTAAAGGCTTCTATTCAAAATTAATCTCGGCTTTTATAAATTCTAATTCTATTTTTTCATACTTTTCTATGTCTTTTTTAAAGGAAAATAAGACTATAAATGGAATGTTTTATATTTTAAGGACTGATATTTTAAAAAAATATTCTGCTTTTGAAGAGATAAAATATTGGCTATGTGATGATTTGGCACTTGCAACTTATTTACTTTCCAAAAATGTAAAAATTATACAAAGTACTATTTTTTGCAATGTGAGAAATACTGTTCCAAATTTTAGAAAATATATTCTTCTTATGAAAAGATGGCTTTTATTTAGCAATGTTTATATGAAAAATGCATTTTCCATTAAATTTTTATTTATAATATTATTGCCTGTATTCTTACCAGCTATTCTATTATTTTTAAGTTTTTATTTTGGAATAAATCATTTTATCATGATAATAGTGCTATTTGTAGGAAAGGTTGGATTGTTCCATATAGTGAGATTATTTATTTATCAGCCAGAAATACAAAAGAAAGGTAATTTTTTTCATAAGGCTGATGAATTGCCGTATGAGTTAGCAAGTGAATTTTTATTGCCTTTTATACTTGTCTATACTCTTTTAACACCGCCTGTGATTATATGGAGAAATAAAAAAATTAGAGTTAAAGATGGGAAGATACATTATGAAATTTAAAGAAGTTTTTTCCAATTCTGTGAAGAAAGTCATTGGTAGCTTGATGGGGATGGCATTGAATCTATAAATTACCTTGGGCAGTGTGGCCATACTGCCCAAGGTAATTTATAGATTCAATGCCATC
>NZ_CALHQO010000434.1:0-2021 GCF_938036635.1 uncultured Leptotrichia sp. | reverse complement strand
ATATTTAAAACTTTTTTGTCGTTTTATATGGTATAATTATAACGAATGAAAAATTAATTATAAACAAATAATATACAAAGGAGTTTTAATATGAAAAAGATTTTATTATTAATTAGCCTTATTACCGTACTATCAAGTTGTGGCGGTGGTGGAGGCGGTGGAAGTTCTTCATCACAAACAGGTTCAGCCACTCCTGTTCCAACTCCAAACCAGCCTAGCAATAATAATAACCAAACACAAAATCCAAATCTTCCAAATAACAGTCAAACACAAAATAATCCGTCCCAATCGGGATTAAATAACCAATCAGGAACTAACAACAATAATTCTTCCCCAAGTCAAGTTCCAGAAAACAAAACTTTTACAGGAAGAGGCGTTGATGTTGCTGTATTAGATAGTGATTTTTTATCATCTGATGTTCATACTAATCAATTGTACAATAAACAAAGTTATATTGATGAAATAATAGATAAGGAGTTTAAAGACAGGTTTATTAAAGAGCCAATGGCTAATACAGCTTATTTAAGCAAAAATGATCACGGAATACTTGTAGCTTCTATTTTAGGTGGAAATAGTGGTACTGGTGCGACTGGTGCAAAAATTCACGGTGTAAGCATTAGTCAAGGAAGCGGATTTTATTTAGATATAAACAAATATCAAGAACTTCAAAATAGAGGAATTAGAATATATAGCCACTCTTTTGGTACACAACAAACATTAGGAGAATTTAATTCTACTAATTTTAGAGAGCCATTTAGAATATATTTAAGAAAACTTGGTGAAACAATTACTCTGCTAGAAAATGATAACAGAGTTAACAATTTAATAAATTTTTACAAAAATGCGGTAAATCAAGGTTCATTATTTGTTTGGGCTGCAGGTAACAGACGCGCTGATGAAACGACTATGGATGAAGTAAGTATTCAAGCAGGATTGCCTTATTATGTATCTGGACTTTATAAAGGATGGATTGCTGTAACAGGAGTACGTTCAGATGGAAGCGAATATAATCCTCATCTAGCAAGAGCAGGAAGAGCTAAATGGTGGACTGTAGCTGCAAATGGTGAATGCGGACTTCCAGGATGCTCAGAATACGGTTCATCCTTTGCAACACCAAAAGTATCTGCCCTTGCTGCTAAATTAAAAGAAAAATTTCCATGGATGACAGGACACGAAATACAGCAAACTATACTTACAACTGCAACAGATTTAGGAGATCCAGGCGTAGACAGTACTTTTGGATGGGGATTTTTAAATGAAGAAAAAGCATTAAAAGGCCCTTCTCAATTCAGTAATGAACTACTTGTTGGGGAACATGCTTCTAATGCAGGAGCAAAAGGTCAATTTAATGCAAATATTGGAGATAATATAACTTCAAAATTTGAAAATGACATTACAGGTTTAGGTGGTTTAAAAAAATCTGGTAATGGTAGATTAATATTATCTGGAAATAACGACTATCAAGGTGATACTACTGTAGAAGGCGGAACTTTAGAAATACAGAAAGAAAATGGATCGCCAATAACCATAAAATCAGGTGGAACTTTAGTAACTACTCCTACAACTGTTATCGGATTAAGAAATTACAGCGGAAACCTATCGCCAGTAAATGTGAAAAATGAAGGTGGAACTCTAGAAAATAGAGGCTCTGGAGCAGTTATAACTGGAAACTATGAAGCAACCGCAGGTTCTGTAACAAAAGCTCAAATAGGAACAAAACTCACAGTAAGAGGAACAGTAAACTTAAATGGAGGAAATACAACTTTACAAACATTAAGCAATGGAAGATATATTACTGCAAAACCTCTTTCCTCAACTGTGATTGAAGCTGAAAAGGGGATTAATGGAAATTTTGATAAAGTAGAAACTCCTGAATTGATAAATGGAACTGCAGAAATTGTTGATAATAAGATAAATGTAAAATTAAGCAGAAAAAATATATTAGACTATGTAGAAAAAATAGCAAAATCTGACGAAATGCAGAAAAATACTGCTCAAAACTTGGAAACTGCTTTCCAAAA
>NZ_CALHQO010000433.1:0-1258 GCF_938036635.1 uncultured Leptotrichia sp. | reverse complement strand
TTTCCTAAAATAATTAATTGTTTAACATTATCTTTATTTGCCAATAAAACTCTCATCCTTTCTTTTATACAAACATCTTCTTGTATTAATTACTTTTTTAAGTCTCTAATCTTTTATATGGAAAAAAGTAAACATCCATTTCATTTCTTATAAAAAATATTGCTCTAGTTCAAATTTTTCAATTCCAACCTTAGTATTAATATATTCTTTCAAATTAGAATTTGCTCTAGCATTTCCAAATTCGTCAAAATATATATTCTCAATCTGATTGTCATCTTTCAACAATTGATAGATATTTTTACTAATACCCAATCGTAAAATATCAAGCTCTTTTTTATCAAATGTTCGATACAGAAAATAATTAAACTGTGCTTCCGTAATAATTTCAAATTCTTTTAATGTACCTAATAATAATGTTATCTCGTGTCCTATAAAATCTTCATCCGTTTGAATCTTTATAATTGCTAGATTGTATAGAAATTCCTCATCATTTGTGTGTTGCCGTAAATCCACATAAACTTGTGCTTGTCCAACATAAGATTCTGTTTCGTAAGAAACTTCTCCAAATTGTGGTCCTACATATACAAAATTACTTCCTTCTCTTTGCCCATTTAATATTTCCTGCCAATAATTATATAAATTATCAACCCTTTCATGTAATGTTTTAAAGGAAAAATTAAGAAAGTCTGTATAATAGTCAAGTGTAGCAGTATATCTAAGACGTTTAGAATTGTTAGTAGGAGAAAAATAGCTCTCATCCATTTGTCCGTTACTAAGAAAAGGCTCAAAGAAAATTTCTTTTATCTTATAAAGTAATTTTTCATATAGGTTCTCATTTCCATTAATTTTTGCAGAGTTTTCTATAACTAATTTTAGTTTCTCTATTCCAGTATCAGTATAGTTTATTATCTGCTGGGCACCAGCCTTGCTTATTCTAGTAAAAAAATCAGGATTATCATATTCTCGAAGGATCTTACTTTCATTTTCACGTATTTTTTCTGCACTCTCACTATTAGAAGAATTTTTCAAAATAGGATTTTTCACAAGATCAGTAGGTTTTCCTCTCAAACTTTCAATTTTCGTCTTTAACTTGCCTTTTCTATTTTGTTGTGGGTATTCATTCATTTCTACAAAATGAACAGGAATAAATATTTTTGAAAGTGATGTACCATTTTTAAAAATTTCATTTAATCTATTGACACGCCCAATTAAATTTTGCAAATCACTTTGATTCTTAAACCCTGATATATAAATAAGA
>NZ_CALHQO010000432.1:0-4258 GCF_938036635.1 uncultured Leptotrichia sp. | reverse complement strand
CCATAAGATTAAAGAATATTGATATAAATAAAAGTTATAATAAACTAAAAAATAAATGTATTTTACAGAAAGCACATATTTGTATATAATAACTTCATAAAAGAATAACAAATAAGGGAGTTGATAATATGTGTACAATAAATGCACCTCATAGACACGATACGGTAGGAAGTTTTTTGAGAACGGAGAAACTGAAAAAAGCTAGAAATGATTTTGAAAAGGGAAAAATTGACAAAAAAGAATTGGAAAAAGTTGAGGATGAAGAAATTAGAAAAATTGTGGATAAACAAATTGAATTAGGATATACAAGTGTTACAGATGGGGAGTTTAGACGAAGTTATTGGCATTTGGACTTTTTCTGGGGATTTAATGGGATTGGGCATGTGCATGCTGATAAGGGGTATGAATTTAATGGTGTTGTTACTCGTGATGATACTGCGATTGTTACTGGAAAGATTAGTGGGGAAAATCATCCATTTGTGAAACATTATACATTTTTGCGAGATTTAGTAAAAGATAAAAAAGGTGTGGAAGCTAGATTTACAATACCTGCTCCAGCACAATTTTATGCAGAATTAGTAAGGGAAGATAAGCATGTGGCGGCACTTCTTGAAGTTTATCCTGATTTTATAGGATTGGAAGACGACATTGTCAATGCCTACAAAACTGTTATAAATGACTTGTATAACGAAGGACTTAGAACTTTGCAAATTGATGACTGTACTTGGGGTTGTCTTGTAGACGATGACTTTATTGCTTCATTTATTGAAAAAAGTGATAGGGATAAAGAAATTATCAGACAAGAATTTGCAGAAAAATTTCTAAATATAAACAACAGGGTATTTCAAAATAATCCAGAAGATTTGATAATTAATACGCATGTTTGTCGTGGAAATTATGCTTCTACCTGGTTTGGGAAAGGCGGATACGATAAAATTGCAGATGAGCTTTTTGGGAAAGAAAATGTAAATGCCTATTATTTGGAATTTGACACAGAAAGAGCAGGTACTTTTGAATCGCTTGCAAAAGTTTCTGGAGGTAAAAAAGTTGTTTTAGGATTAATAACTTCTAAAAATCCAACATTAGAGGAAAAAGAAAGTGTAATTGCACGTATAAAAGAGGCTTCAAAATATGTGCCACTCGACAGGCTTTATTTGAGTCCACAGTGTGGATTTGCTTCAACAGAGGAAGGAAATAGGCTTACAGAAGAAGAGCAATGGGCAAAACTTAGATTTATTAAGGAAATTGCAGATGAAGTATGGGGAGAAAATTAATAATAATTTGATTTATATTTGTAAAAGTGTGTTGTTTATCACACTTTTTTTTATGAAAATATGTTAAAATAGGTTTGAGAATCAAAATATAATTGGATTTTTTCTACGTCAAATTAACAAAATTAAATATTTCTAAGATTGAGAAAAACATCTATAATTTAAAAATTTGATATAAAATGTTAATAGTATATATTATTTAGACAATAAAATCATATAAAATTTGGTTTTAAAATTTTATCAAAGAAGTTTTATTTGGCTGAAAAAAGATTATAAAAAATAGAAGGTGGTTATTATGGCACAGGATATGAAGAATTATCTGAAATTAGATCTTGAGAAAATTGAGAAAATGACTCAAATAAAAAAAGATTACATTGAAGGAAAAACTGACTTTGAGACTACTAAAAAATTAATAAAAGAGAATTTTGACAAGATGACAGCAAGCGAATTTGCTTATTCAGAGCAAAAAATTAAAGAACTTGGATTTGATGATAATACGGTTCATGATAAGATGAATGATGTTTTAGGGCTTTTTGAGGATATTATTGTGAAGGATGAATTTGACTTGCCTGAGGGACATCCGATAAATACGTATATTTTGGAAAATGAAGCGGCTAGAAAGCTGATTGCGGAAATGAAAGAAGAGTTTGGGAAAAAGTTTATAAAGAACAGATGGCTTGAACTTTATGAAAAATTATCTCAATTTAACCCTACCCATCTTGCAAGAAAACAGCATCAATTATTTTCAATATTAGAAAAAAAAGGGTTTGACCGTCCATCAAGAATAATGTGGAGCTTTGATAATAACGTTAGAGATAGCATAAGTGAAGCGTATAAATTACTTGAAAATGATAAAATTGAAGAATTTTTGGAAAAACAGGAAAATGTATGGGAATTGACACTTGATATCATGCATAAGGAAGAAGAAGTGCTTTTTCCAACTTCGATGAAAATGATTAGTGAAGAAGAATTTAAGCAAATGCGTGCTGGAGATGATGAAATTGGATATTTCCTGATTGATAAACCAACTGGATTTTATCCTGAAAACATAGAAAAACAAGATGATAATAGCAATCAGCCAGTAAAAGAGGAAACTGTAAAATCAGAAACTGGTGTTCAGAATAATCAAAATGCTGGAAACTTTATGAATGACCTTGCAAGTCTTATGGCAAAATATAATATGGGAAGCGAAAATAAAGAAAATGAAGTTTTTGATGTGAAGCAAGGGAAATTAACGCTTGAACAGATTAATCTTATTTTTCAGCATATGCCTGTAGACTTGTCTTTTGTGGATGAAAATGAAATTGTGAAATTCTATACAGATACCAAACATAGAGTTTTCCCAAGAAGTGCAGGAGTTATAGGGCGTGATGTTAAAAACTGCCATCCAAGAGAAAGCGTCAGTTCAGTATTGGAAATAATAGACGCTTTTAGAAAAGGGGAGCAGGACGAGATTGACTTTTGGCTAGAAATGCGTGGAAAATTCATTTATATCTATTATGTGGCAGTAAGAGATGAAAATGGAGTGTTTAAAGGTGTTCTGGAAATGATGCAGGATGTTACTAGAATTAGAAGTCTTACAGGGGAAAGAAGACTTGTAACATGGGAAAATAAAGGCAAAAATGAGAAAAAAGAAGAAACAGGAGAAGTATTTACAAGCAAGTATAATTTGACTGGAAAAACTGTAATAGGAGATATTGTTAAAAAATATCCTTATATTAGAGAATATATGCCATTAATTTCTCCAGAATACAAAAAACTTTTAGATCCTATTCAGTATATGATGATGTCTAAAATAGCGACTCTTCAAATGATTGCAATGCGAGGGGAATTGGAACTTGATTATTTGATTATGATGATTGAGGCTAAAATTGATGAAGAAGAAAATAAAAATAAATAAGTTTTGAAAACTATGAAATATAAAAAAAGAAAAGTATCTTTTTGATAAAAATCAATTAGATGCTTTTTTTGTGAACGAAAAAATTGTAAGTAATTATTGAATAATAATTAAATTAATTTTGAATAAGTTCAAATAAATTTTTGAATAATTGAAAAGAATAGATTCTTGATGTTGAAAAAAGTAATAAAATTGATGGTACGAGCAACGGGAGTCGAACCCGTACGGCTACTGCCACTACCCTCTGAAAATAGCATGTCTACCAATTCCATCACGCTCGCTAAATAAAATTGGATGTCTAAAATTAAATAATGGTGCGAATGATGGGACTTGAACCCATACGGCTAAGAGCCACTACCCCCTCAAGATAGCGTGTCTACCAATTCCACCACACTCGCATTTTTAATAAATTATACCTGGAAAATTTGAAATTGTCAATTAACAAGGTAATAAAAATTTTAAAAAATAAGAGTAAAAAGTTAAAAATTATGTTACAATACCTGTATAAAAAAATAAATTTTTAACAAAGAACTTTTAGAGGAGAAAAGTATGGAGCAAACTGAAACATTGATAAAAATTAATAATCTTGTTACGAGTTTTCGGATAAAAGATGAATATTTTCCCGCTGTGGATAATATTTCGCTGGAACTTAGAAGAAATGAGATACTCGCAATAGTGGGGGAGTCGGGATGTGGAAAAAGTACGCTTGCAACTTCTATTATTGGACTGCATAATCCGATTAACACAAAATTGACAGGGGAAATCAATTTTGAAGGGAAAAATTTGGTAAAAATTGATGAAGAACAATACAATAAAATTAGAGGAAATAAAATTGGGATGATATTTCAGGATCCTCTATCAGCTTTAAATCCACTTATGAGAATAGGAGAACAAATTGAGGAGGGAATGATTTATCATACAAAATTGTCCAAAACCGAAAGAGAAGCCAGAATGCTGGAATTACTAGAGAATGTAGGAATAAAAAATCCAAAACGTGTAGCAAGGCAATTTCCACACGAATTATCGGGAGGAATGCGTCAAAGAGTTATGATTGCAATAGCACTTTCCTGCAAGCCTGAAATTATCATAG
>NZ_CALHQO010000431.1:0-3790 GCF_938036635.1 uncultured Leptotrichia sp. | reverse complement strand
CTCTTTTTCCCATTTCCTTATCTAATAAATATAACGTAGCGTTATTATTATCAACATCAAGTGAAATAATCTTATCAAGGAATTTTTGAGCTTGTTCTTCTTCTTCTTCCTGTTCTTCAGCAAATTCATTCAAGAATACTTCTGCACCATAATCTCCCAGTTGTCTTGCAAGTTTGTGAATATTCTCAATAGAGGCTGTTACAGCTTCTTCATGTGCAAGAGCAGCTTCAAATACTTCTCTTACTGATGTAAAGTCCATTTTAGGCTTATCTAATCCTAAAAATTCAATTTTTCCGTTTCTTTTTAATACATACTCATAAAACTTTTTTGAATGTTCCATTTCCTCTTTTGCTTGATTTCCCATCCAGCTTGCAAAACCTTCTAATGATCTTTCATCAAAGTATGCAGCCATAGCTTGATATTGGTAAGCCGCTGCTAATTCCATGTTTATTTGATTATTTAGTAAAACTTCTAATTCTTTGTTTAATTTCATTTTCTCTCCAATCTATATTTTAAATTTTTAATTATGTTTTTCTAAACATTTTTCACAAGTACCTTTTATGTAAAAATGTATTTCATCAATTTCTACATTTCCCAATTTTGATAAATCAAATTTTGATAAATTTACATCAAAATCAACAATCTCTCCACAAGACTTACATTTGAAATGTCCATGATTATCCGTGACTACATCATATCTTACTTCATTTTCTTCAATAATAATTTCTTGAATGATATTATTACTGACAAATATATTTAATGTATTGTATACTGTAGTTTTTGATAAAGTAGGCATTTCAGGAGATAGATTTTGAAAAATATCGTCAACTGTTGGATGCGTATGATGATCCAATAGATATTGGAATATTTTCATTCTTTGTACTGAAGGTTTTATTCCATTTTTCTTTAAATAGTCACCAACGTTTTCTATATGCATACTTCCCTCCTAATATTGTTTGTTATTTATATTTTAAATTTCAATTGAATAATAAAAATAGATATATCGCTTGAGTAAGACAACTAACTTTTATATTTACTTACTTCTTTGTATCCATTACAATTTTATATCTTTTTCTAAATTTTGTCAATAGATTTATTTATTTTTAGTATCAAAGTTTATTTTTTCACTAGATTTCTGTTATTTTAAAATTTTCATTTATAGGAATTAAAAAAGTAAAGACTGTTTTTATATATGGCTCACTTTCTACCATAATTTCAATATTATGTCGCATTGCAATTTCTTTTGCAATTGCAAGTCCTAGTCCCATTCCATTTTTATTTTCCTCAGTATTTGATTTATGATAACGGTTAAAAATTTCTCCAATATTTTTAGAATCAATTCCTCTTCCACTGTCACATATTTTAAGCTCATATTTATTATTCTCTTTTTTTAGTAAAATATCAACTTCCTGATTTTCATTAGAAAATTTTATTGCATTATCCAGCACAATTATTATCATTTGTCGAATCCGCTGATAATCACCAACAAAAAGATACCTATCTTCTTCAATCGCATTTTCTGAAGAAAAATTTATTTTCACACCTTTTTTAGTTGAAATCTGCTTCATGCTTCTCACAGCATCATTTATAATTTCAAATAAATTTATTGTGCTTTTATCAATAGAAAAATCTGTGTTTTGAAGTTTCGTCAAGTCTATTAAGTCATTAACCAGTCTTTGTAAATGAATACTATCTGATAAAATTTGTTCATTATAATCCTTTAGCTGTTCGGAATCCTTTATAATTCCATCACAAATAGCTTCTATTGAACCACGAATCACTGTAATCGGAGTTCGCAGTTCGTGAGAAATATTTGCAATAAAATTTTGTCTCATTTTTTCAAAGCGTTCACTTTCTTTCGAACTCTTATCTAGTTGAAGTGCTAGTTTATCAATACTTTTTGCAAGGTCTCCAATTTCGTCATTCTGATTTACCTGTGTTGTTGCTTCATAATTTCCTTTTGCCAATTCTGTTGTTGTATTACGAATCTTATTAAGTGGTTTCGTAAAGCTGATAGAAAGCCAAACTGCACTGATACCCGCAAGAATTAATGCAGCTAAAATACTAAAAACAAGTGTATAGATACCACTTTTTAATGCTGAAGACATATACTTTACTGGAGAATGAAGCAACACGACTCCTTCAATTGTTTCACCATTTTTTATTGGAACTGCTACTGTAATTGAATTTTCGTTTAAGTAATCATTAAAATTTTCTGTTGTAGTTGCTTCTCCAGAAATAGCTTTTTTAATAGTTGCTTCTGCATTCGGCGGTAATTTCAGATATGAAAACGGTTGTCCCTTTTCGTTTCTTCCCTGTACAATGTTTCCAGTTTTTGCATCCACTATCCATACTTCTCCCATCGCAATATCCTCAATCATCCGCATACTTCTAAATATTTTAACATTATTGTCCTTCTCATCCACGATTCTATGTCTATGAAAATGTTTTTCATCCGATAATTTTTCAGAGCTTTCTTTTTTATCTGTCTCATTTTTTTCTATTTTCTTTTCAATTTCATCTTTTCTTATATCTTCAATAATATTATTTTCAATTGTTTTTCCATTTATATTTCCTACAATTTTAGGAACTTCCCTATTTGGCTTTAAAAATTTATTTTTATTTCTTCTTGGAGTATCATTTTTTCTTTCTACATCCAAATTTTTATCTACATCTTTTTCATCTCTATTCTCAAACCACATTTTAGACAAAGTTTCTGAAATCTTATAAGCTCTTTCAACCAAATCTTTCTTATGTAAACTAACAGTATTCTGAATATAGATATATCCAAAAATACTCCCAATTACAATAGAAAATAACAAAAGCGACAATCCAAAATATGAAAGTAGCTTTATAAATATTTTGTTTTTAAATTTTATTCCTTTAAATTTTTTGTCTCCTATTTTCACACTACCTTCCTTCTGCTACAACCTTATCCATCCAGATAAACAACTCATCTAAATCATAATCTCCAGAATGTGGAGTTGCCCAAGGCGATGCAAAATCAACTTTTTTCCCAAGATTTTCTAGTTTTATAGCAAGTATCGCAGGTATTGCAAGTGAAGTATCCTTGTCAACCGCACCATGTCTTATTCTCCAGTATTTTACTCTTGAACTCGCAATATAATTCATCGGATTCATCATTTTTATAATTTTCCTTCAAAATTTCTATATTTTTACTTTCTACTCCCTCGTTATTTTTTACAAAATATCTTATATCATTAAAATTACATTCTGAAACTATATGTGATGAATGAGTTGTTATCAATGTTTGTAATTTAATACTGCTCTTTCTATAACTGTCTATTAATTTTTTTATGTTACGAATAAAAATATATTGTAATTGAGGATGAGTATGTGCTTCAGGTTCTTCAATGTACAAAATATTTATGTCTGAAACATTATTAATAAAGTCATTTACAATGTTTTCTATTTCAAATATCATTCCTATTAAATTTAAATATCCTAATCCATTGTGATTTTCAGGAAGTTTTGTTTTGTTATAATCAAAAAATAACCTACTACTGCTTTTAAACAATTCTTTTTCTTGTATTTGTGAATTTATATAAATATTTATCTCATTACTATTTCCACTAAATTCTTTTATTTTACTTGTTATTCCAGAAAACACTCCTACTTGACTTTTGCTTTTCCCATTATATAAATTATTTAATTTTTCGTCAGTATTTTCAATTGCTTGTATTAAATTATCAAATTCTTTATCATTTTTAGTTTTAGAAATATCAAAATATTTTTCGGATAATTTAGATAATGAATTTTCATTTTCTTT